>CAYWBX010000219.1:0-6082 GCA_964456015.1 uncultured Hyphomicrobiaceae bacterium
TCTCTCGGCGGGCTCGGCCGCGACGACCTTCTCGAGCGTCACTTCGAGAAGCCCGGTCGGGTCCTTGGGATCGCGCGAGACATAGATGTCGCGGGTCAGGCGTTCGCGAACCTCGCCGGGTTCGATGGCGAGGCGCACGCAAGCGGAGGCGAGACGGTCGCTTGCGGGCCGGTACGTGCGGCCAAACGGGAAGACCACGGCGCGCATCAGCCAGCGGAGCGGAGCGACGGGGAAGTTGTCGATGACGCCGGCCATCGCCTCCTGGCAGCGGTAGAGTCCGTTGCGCGCGCACATCTCGACGATGCGACGATCCTCGGCCGGCCGGCCGTCGTCCTCGAAGCGTTTGAGCACGCAGGCGAGGAGGTAGAGCTCGGACAAGGCGTCGGACATGCGACCGGTCAGCTTCTGGCGCGTCTTGAGGCCGCCGCCGAGCAGCGCGACGGTCACGTCGGCGAGGAAGGCGAAGCTGCGCGACGAGCGCCAGAGCTGGCGATACCAGCGTTCGGTGCCGTAGGCGTTCGCCGGAGCGTGACCGAAGCGGCCGAACGTGACGTTGTGGAAGATGGCGCCGAAAACGTTCGACAGCGAGAACGACAGGTGACCGAGAAAGGCCTCCTCAAAGGCGGCGAGGCCGCGCGCCTCATCGTCGTCCTGACAGGCCTGCACCTCCTTGTAGAGGTAGGGATGCGAGCGCAGCGCCCCTTGCGCGAACGTAATCAGCGAGCGCGTGAGGATGTTGGCGCCCTCGACCGTGATGCCAACGGGCACCATCTGATACGCCGACTGCAGGTAGTTGGCCGGACCGTCGCAGATGCCGCGACCGCCGTGCAGGTCCATGGCGTCGTTGACGGCGCGGCGCAGCCGTTCGGTCGACTGGTACTTCATGATCGCGGAGATGACGGAGGGCCGTTCGCCGGCGGAGACCATGGCGGCCGTGACGGCGCGGCCGGCCTCGTTGACGTAGGCGGTCTCGATCATGCGTGCGAGCGGCTCCTCAAGGCCCTCCATGCGGGCGACGGGGAGGCCGAACTGCTTCCTGATGCGGCCATAGGCGGTGGAGAAGCGGAGCATCGCCTTGGCGCCGGCGGCCCCGGACGACGGCAACGAGATGGCGCGACCGGCGGCGAGGCACTCCATCAGCATGCGCCAGCCCTGGCCCGCCATCGGGGCGCCGCCAATGATCCAGTCGATGGGGATGAAGACGTCGCGACCCCAGTTGGGACCGTTCGGGAAAGCGGCCCCTGACGGCAGGTGACGGCGGCCGATGTTGACCCCGGGATGGGTCGCGGGGATCAGTGCGACGGTGATGCCGAGGCGCTCGCCGCGGCCGAGCAGATTGTCGGGATCGAAGAGGTCGAAAGCGAGGCCGATGAGCGTCGCCTTGGGCCCGAGCGTGATGTAGCGCTTGTCCCATGACAGACGGATGCCCAGCGTTTCCTTGCCGTCGTGGAGACCGCGCGTCACCGTGCCGATGTCGCGCATGGTGGCGGCATCGGAGCCAGAGCTCGGGCCAGTCAGCGAGAAGCAGGGCACCTCCAGTCCCTGGGCGAGCCGCGGCAGGTAGTAGTGCTTCTGCGCGTCGGTGCCGTATTTCTCGATAAGCTCGCCGGGGCCGAGCGAATTCGGCACCATGACGATGGTGACGACGTCGGGCGAGCGGGATGCGATCTTGCCGAGGATCAGCGATTGGGCCTGCGCGGAGAAGCCGAGACCGCCGTGCTCCTTGGAGATCAGCATTCCGAGGAAGCCCTGCTTCTTCACGAAGTCCCAGATCGGCTCCGGAATCTCCTTCAAGCTGTGGCGGACCTGCCAATCATCAATCATGCGGCAGAGCTCCGTCGTCGGGCCCTCGAGGAACGCGCGTTCCTCGGCGGTGAGCACGACGCCGGGCACGGCGCGCAGGCGCTCCCAGTCCGGGCGGCCGGAGAAGATCTCGGCATCGAAGCCGATGGTGCCGGCGTCCAGCGCCTGCGCCTCGGTGTCGGAAACCTTGGGCAGAGTGCCGCGGACGGCGGTGAACGCCGGGACGACGAGAAAACGGCGGCGCAGCGCCGGAATCGAGAACAGCACGAGGGCCGCGAACGGCAGCCAGACGAGCTCGCCAAAGAGACCCCAATGGGGATAGCCGAACTGGCCGGTCGACAGAACGCCGGAGCGCCAGATGAGGGTCGCGAGCCCGATCGCCGCGGTCCATGCCCAGATTGGCGCGCGACGCATGGCCATGGCGAACACGGTTGCGAGGAGGACCAGCGTGAAGACGGTGAAAGCCATGACCGGGGTCCTTCCTGTCCTTTGCAGCGGCCGGAGCCGAGCAGCTGGCGTCGAGCGGAAGAGCTTCAATCTAGCCAAAGTTGACGTAAACGTCAACTTTGTGCAGGCGTGGCCTCAGGGGTCGCCGAAAAACGAGTGCTACCCTGCTCGTAAGGTGAGCGACCGTTCAAGGACCCGGCTGCTCGCACAGCGAAGGCGCGACCGCAGCGTCGGACGCCGGTCCGGGCAGCCGTCCGGCCGGATGACCGCCCCGCCCAGCATTTGGCGCATCCGCACCGGCAAGGGCCGACTTTTCCAGCGATCTTTCTGCGAGTCGATGCGGTCGCCCGGGGGACTGCGCGGCCGACGGGAACCCCGAGGCCTCACGGGGTCGGCTCGCACGGCCGGGGTGCGTTGAAGATCAGCTGCTCTTCGTTTATTTTGCCGCCGCGGCGAACCAACTTTGACAGGTTGTCAAGCGTGTGGATCAAACGTCCATCTCAATGCAACGCGCGGTCGCAGAGGCGCAGAAGAGGTGCGCTCGTGATCGCTCTGGCGCTCCTGGGCGGTGGCCTCGGAGCCCCCGCGCGGTCGATCGCCGACGATGCGCGGCTCATCGCCTACGGTCGCCATCTTGCCAGCGAGTGCTCGGCGTGCCATCGCATTGACGGCGTCGACAACGGCATCCCCTCCATCACGGGCTGGCCCGTCGAAAATTTCGCGCAGACGATGGACTTCTACCGCACCGGCGCACGGCCCAATCAGGTGATGGCGTCGGTGGCAAAATCGCTCGACGACGAGCAGGTGAAGGCGCTCGCCACCTACTACGGCTCTCTGCCCAAGCCGAAGGCGAGGAAGTAGCCGGCTCAGCCCGTGCGAGATCCGCTAACCATTTCGTGCGCCTGGGCTGGTCGCTGAGGGCGCTGCCGCATAACCCTCTGAGCCCGTACGATTTACCAAGTGAGAGGGTCGCATGCGGGTGATGGCGGTCGCGTGTCTGATGCTGGCAGCGGGGGCGGGGACGGCAAGCGCGCAGAGCTGGGCGCCCTGGAATCACCCGGATTTCGGGGGCACTCATTCTGCTGTGCAGCGCGACGGCGCGCCGACGCCCTCGCCATTCGAGACGCAAAGTCCCACGCCGACCCCGGCGGTTCTGCAGGGCGGGCCGCGGCCAGACATTGCACCGCAGCGGCCGGCCACCGTCTCGATCCGCACCGGGCATGGCCCGGGAACCGTGGTCATCGATACGCGCGCGCGGCGGCTCTATCTGATGCAGTCCCCCACGACGGCGCTGGCCTACCCGATCTCCGTCGGCCGCGAGGGCTTCCGCTGGACGGGCACAGAGCGGATCAGCCGGGTGGCCAGCTGGCCGGATTGGCGGCCGCCGGCCGAGATGCGGCGCCGGCAGGCGGGTTTGCCGGAGCTGATGACGGGCGGCATCCGCAATCCGCTCGGGGCAAAGGCTCTCTATCTCGGGGCCACGCTCTACCGCATTCACGGCACGAACGATGCCCAATCGATCGGACAGGCCAATTCTTCGGGCTGTTTCCGCATGTCGAATGCGCATGTCGTCGATCTCGCGAATCGCGTTGGAGTCGGCACGACGGTTGTGGTGAAGAGCCGTCTTTAGCATCCGGGGCGGAAGGATGCGGGATCATCCGAGCTCGGCGCGCAGGCACGGATCGGCCACGCCGGAGCCCGCTTCGCACGCGGAGTCGACGTCCGACTTCTTGCGAACGGCTGAGGGGCAGCCGAGGGCGGAACATGCGCTTGCCGGGCCCCGGCCGGCCCACTATGGAGAACTCGTGGCCGCCTCGATCCGCGATGCGGCGCGAGCAATTCATCACACCCGGCCGCCGATCCCATGTCCGAACTCCTGCTCGAGCTGTTTTCCGAGGAAATTCCGGCGCGCATGCAGATGCGGGCGGCGGACGATCTCAAGCGTCTCGTCACGGATGGGCTTAAGTCCAAGGGGCTCGACATCGGCACCGCAATGGCATTCGTGACGCCGCGGCGTCTCGTCCTCGTCGTCGAGGGCGTGCCGGAGCGGTCGCCGGCAGTCTGCGAAGAGCGCAAAGGGCCGCGCGTCGGCGCGCCTGAGACCGCGATCCAGGGGTTTCTCAAGGGGGCGGGCCTCGCGTCGATCAGCGAGGCGCATGTGGTCAAGGATGCCAGGAAAGGCGACTACTACGTCGCGCGCATCGAGCGGCCCGGGCAGCCTGCGCCGGTCATCATCGCGGACGTCGTCAGCGAGGCGATGGCCAAATTTCCATGGCCGAAGTCGCAACGGTGGGGTGCGGGCACATTCACCTGGGTGCGTCCGCTGCACGCAATCGTCTGCCTGCTCAACGGCCAGGTGGTGCCGTTCGAGGTCGGCGGCGTGGCAAGCGGGCGCATCACGCGCGGGCATCGCTTCCACGGAAACCATCCGATCGAGGTGAAGGACTTCCGCGACTACGGGGAAAAGCTCAAGGCCGCCAAGGTGCTGCTGCCGACCTCGGAGCGCATCGAGATGATCCGCGAGCAGGCCCAGGCGCTGGCGCGCAAGGCCAAGCTCGAGGTGGTCGAGGACGAAGCGCTTCTTGCCGAGAACGCGGGCCTTACCGAGTGGCCGACCGTGCTGATGGGAAGCTTCGACGAAGCGTTTCTCACGGTGCCGGGCGAGTGCCTGACGACGTCGATGAAGACCCATCAGAAATGCTTCTCGCTGAAAGACCCTAAGACCGGACGGCTCGCCAACCGATTCCTGATGGTCTCGAACCTGATCGCGGCCGACGGCGGCAAGGAGATCGTCAAGGGCAATGAGCGGGTGATCCGGGCGCGGCTCGCCGATGCGCGCTTCTTCTGGGAGCAGGACCTGAAGCGCCGGCTCGAGCCGATGCACTTCGAGCTCAAGGGCATCACCTTCCACGAAAAGCTCGGCTCGCAGTGGGATCGCATGGAGCGGATCACCGAGCTCGCCCGCCAGCTCGCGGGCAGCGTCGACGCAGAGCCCGAGCTCGCGGGGCGCGCGGCTCAGCTCGCCAAGGCCGATCTCGTGTCAGGCATGGTCGGCGAGTTCCCGGAGCTCCAGGGCCTTATGGGGCGTTACTACGCCGAGGCCGAGAAGATGAACCCGAAGATCGCAGCGGCGATCGAAGAGCATTACAAGCCGCGTGGCGCATCCGATACCGTGCCGACGGCGCCGGTGTCGATCGCGGTCGCGCTTGCCGACAAGCTCGACACGCTGGTCGGGTTCTGGGCGATCGGGGAGAAGCCAACGGGGTCGGGCGATCCCTATCAGCTGCGACGGGCGGCGCTCGGCATCATCCGGATCGTGCTCGAGAACGACCTCAGGGTGCCTTTGCTGGCAGCGATCACGACGCACTTCATGGAGCGGATCGGAAAGATCCCGAGCGGTAATGCGCCAGATGAACTCCTGCTCAAGGGCGTCGATGCCCACGCCCTGGCGCTCGATCTTCTTTCATTCTTCGCCGACAGGCTCAAGGTGCATCTGAGGGAGAAGGGCGCGCGGCACGACCTGATCGACGCCGTGTTCTCGCTCGGCGGACAGGACGATCTGGCGCTGATCGTGAGGCGGGTTGAAGCGCTCGACGAGTTCCTGAAGACCGACGACGGGCGGAATCTGCTCGCGGGCGTCAGGCGGGCCTCGAACATCCTCGCCATCGAGGAAAAGAAGGACAAGCGCAGCTACAAGGGCCCCTACGACATCAAGCTGCTGAAGGAGAAGGAAGAGGCGGCACTCGCCGCGGCCATCGAAAGCGCCAAGCAGGATGCGGTCGCAGCCATCAACGTCGAGAACTTCCGCGGGGCAATGAACGCGCTTGCTGAG
>CAYWBX010000220.1:0-6079 GCA_964456015.1 uncultured Hyphomicrobiaceae bacterium
CTCCGGCGTTAGGCAAAGACGCGCAGATGCTCTGGCGGCATGGTGAGCGTGACGACTTGCCCCTCGTTTAGAGCCAGGCTCGGCAGAAGCTGCGCGGGAACGTCGGCGGCGACCTCCAGCTGCCGATCAAGATCTAAGGTCAGCGAGACGCGACAGAAACTGCCGTGAAACCCGATACCGCCGACCCGACCGGCCACCGTGTTGACGGGCTGACTTTCGCCGAGTCTGATCTCCTCCGGTCGCACTCCTGCCTTCACCACGCGCCCCGCGGCCACTCCGGCGGGCAACGGAGCGACGAGCGCGAGCGGTCCGACGCGGAGCGTACGGTCTCCCGACACCTCGGCGCTGAAGAAGTTCATGGTGCCGATGAAATCGGCAACGAACGCCGTCCGAGGCCGACAGTATATCTCGGATGCGCTACCGACCTGCTCGATGGCGCCTTCGTTCATGACAACGATGCGGTCGGCAAGCCCCAGGGCCTCGTCCTGGTCGTGCGTCACCATGATCGTGGTGAGGCCGAGCCGTCGTTGAAGCGACTTGAGTTCGTCGCGCAGATGAGCACGGACCCGCGCATCGAGGGCCGAAAGCGGCTCGTCGAGAAGGAGCAGGGATGGAGACGTGGCGAGCGCACGCGCCAGTGCCACGCGCTGCTGTTGGCCACCCGAGAGCTGGACAGGATACTTTTCCGCCTGATCGGCAAGACCAACGGTCTCGAGAAGCTCGCTGATCCGCGCGCGGACGGCCCGTCGATCTTTGCGTCGGTTCTTCAGTCCAAAACCCACATTCTCAGCGACCGAGAGATTGGGAAAGAGCGCGTAGGACTGAAAGACGATCCCGAAATCACGATCGGCGGGCGGCGCCGAGGAAACATCGCGTCCACCAATGTAAATCCGCCCCTCATCCTGCGGATCGAGGCCGGCGATCGCGCGGAGCAAGGTCGTCTTGCCGCATCCTGACGGCCCCAAGAAGCACACAAACTCCCCATCGTGCACATCGAGGTTGATCGCTTTGAGCGCCTCGAATTTGCCGAACCGCTTGGAGACGTTCCGTATCGACACGCGAACGCTGCGCGCTTGGCTCACCATTCCGGGCCTCCGTCGAGGTCGACGCTCGCGCCGTCTCGCCAATATTCAATCACAGGAGCCGGGCGGCGCCGAAGATTGGCGCCTTCCTGGCAAGCCGAGGACAGCTGGCTTTGGCGACTGCGGTGTCGGCGTCGCGATTACTTGGGCTGTGCTTTAGACGAATAACGCTTCGTCCATTCCGCGAGGATGCGCTCACGATTCTCCGCCATCCAGGCGAAATCGTTCTTGACCATTGCGGCCTCGGCATTGCCCGGATAGTTAGGCGGCGCGGCCGGAACGCCCGTGCGTGCGACGATGGCGTAGTACTTGGCATAAAGCTCATTGGCCTCCCGGGATGCAACCCAGTCCGCCACCCTCTTTGCAATGTCGAGGTGCTTGGTACCTTTGACGATGGCCGTCGCTTCCATGTCCCAGCCAGCGCCCTCCTTGGGGAGGATGACTTCGATGGGGGCGCCGTTCGTTTTTTCCCGCGCTCCGCGCATGTCGAAACCGATGCCGACAATCCGCTCCCCTTTGGCCGCTTGAACGCAGGGCGCCGAGCCGGAATGGGTGTAAATGGCGACATTCTGATGGAGCTTGTCCATGTACTCCCAGGCGGCCTTTTCGCCCATGATCTGCATCCAGGCTGCAATGGTCAGATAGCCAGTGCCTGAGGACGCCGGATGCGGCATCACGATCTGATCCTTGAATTCGGGCTTAGTGAGCTCGGCCCATGATGTAGGCAACGGCACCTTGCGCTTATCGCCCTCAATCTTGTTGTAACAAATGACCGAAAGGAACGCGTCCATGCCGGTCCACGTATGCGGCTCTCTCGCCGGCTTGAAAGCGGCCTTAATGCCTTCGACGCCAGCCGGCTTATAAGCCTCGAGCAAGCCTTCCTTCTCAAAGAGGAGCAGCGAGGAGGCGGCGAGACCGAGCACCATGTCGGCCTTGGGACTGGCCTTTTCGGCGAGAAAGCGCGCCGTGATCACTCCCGTCGAATCGCGGACCCAGTCGATCTGCACGCCAGGAACAGCCTTCTCGATAGCAGCCTTGAACGGCGCGAGCTGATCGGTCTCGAGTGCGGTATAGACCGTTAGCTTGGTCGGCGACTGCGAGATCGCAGCCGTCGTGAAGCCCGCTGCCATGACGAGCACTGCAGTGAGCATTCGAAAGTAGCACATCACTCCCTCCGCCTCTTCACGTGGCAAGTCCAGGGAGAGGTCCGTAACGGACTAGTGCTACCGTTCTGTGACAGTCCGGGTCAGGGTGCGAGGCCACACGAGAGGCGCTTGACGGGGATAGCGGATCTAGGCGATGGGTCGCGTGAGCAGCCGATTGCGGAACCAAGGAAGAGATCTGTGGCGCATCGTGGCCATGAGCGTGTGTTCGACGTCGCTGTGATCGGAGCTGGAATCGTTGGGCTCGCGCACGCGCTCGCTGCGGCCAAGCGCGGCAAGCGCGTCATCGTGATCGACCGCGATGCGCAGGCAAACGGCGCCTCGATCCGGAATTTCGGTTTTGTGACCGTTTCGGGTCAACAGCGCGGGCAGTGTTGGCAGCGGGCGATGCGCTCGCGTGACATTTGGGTGCAGGTGGCAGCCGAGGCCGGCATCACCATCGAGCATGCAGGACTTTACGTCGCGGCGCGCCGGCCCGAGGCTCGCTCCGTCCTGGAGGCCTTCCTCGCCACCGACATGGGAGCCGAATGCCGATTGCTCAGCCCGGCCGAGGCCGCGCAACGCTTGCCGGAACTGCGCAGCCCTTCGCTCTCGGCGGTGATGTGGTCGCCACATGAGCGACGGGTGGAGAGCCGCACCGCCATCCCGAAGCTCGCGTCCTGGATGGAGGTCGCGCTCGGTGTGTCATTTTTGCGCTCGACGTTCGTGAAAGCGGTCGACCCGCCGCGCATCGAGACGACGCGAGGCACTGTCATGGCCGAAACAGCGATTGTCTGCCCGGGACACGACATGAAGTCGTTGTTCGCCGAGCGGATCGCGGCCTATGGTCTTACCTGCTGCAAGCTGCACATGCTTCGCGTTGCTCCTTCAGACCGCGGCTTTCGCCTCAGCGCGGCCCTCATGTCGGACCTCGGGTTGGTGCGCTATCTGGGCTACGCGGAACTGCCTCAAGCGGCCGCTCTGCGGAGACGACTGGAGGCCGAGCAGAGCGACGCGCTTGCAAACGGCGTGCATCTCATCGCGGTGCAATCCGCCGACGGCAGCTTGATCGTTGGAGATAGCCACCATTATGGGGAGACGCCCGACCCATTTGCGCCGGACTGCGTCGATCAACTCATTCTGGACGAGCTCGACGCCGTACTCGATCTTCCCGGCCGTTCGATCTGCGAGCGTTGGATTGGTGTCTACGCTTCGGCTGCGGATCGGCTGATGCTGGTCGACCGACCGAACGACAGAGTGCGCATCGTCATCATTACGAGCGGAACCGGGGCCTCGACCGCGTTTGCGATTGGCGAGGAAGTCGTTGCAGAGCTGTTTGGCTCGCTCTCCTGAGGATCAGGTCATGCATCTCAAAGCAGTGATCTTCGATTGGGCAGGCACAACAGTGGACCACGGATCGCTCGCTCCCATGGGCGCGTTCGTCGAGGCCCTCTCCCGCTTTCATGTGCCGATCAGCATCGAGGAGGCACGTCGGCCGATGGGATTGCCCAAGTGGCATCACATCAAAGCACTGCTGGGCCAGCCGGAGGTCGCCGAGCGATGGGCGAGCGCGCACGGTGCGCCGCCGACCGACCGTGACGTCGATCGTGTCTATGAGGCTTTTGTGCCGCTCAACGCCAAGGTGGTTGCCCAATATGGCGCTCTCATTCCAGGCGTTCTGGAGACGATTGAGGCGCTGCGCACGCGAGGCCTCAAGATCGGTTCGACGACTGGCTACACCCGCGAGATTATGAAGCATCTGCTACCCGTCGCAGCCAGCCAGGGTTACGCCCCAGACAATGTGGTGTGCGCCGACGATCTGGCAGCGGGACGGCCCACGCCGCTGATGATGTACAAGTGCTTTCTGGATCTCAGCGTCTGGCCCGCCTCAGCCGTCGTCAAGGTGGATGATACGGCGCCGGGGATCGCGGAAGGCCTCGCCGCCGGTTGCTGGACTGTCGGCGTCACCCTTTCCGGAAATGCAGCGGGCCTCAGTTACGACGATTTGAACGCACGCAGCGAGCATGAGCGCGCTGAGGTCCGGCGCAGCGCCGCCGCCGAGCTCGAGCGTGCAGGTGCGCACTATGTTGTCGATAGCGTTGCCGACCTGATGAGCGTCATCGATCGCATCGAAGGGCGGCTGGTCCGAGGGGACCGTCCCTGATTGACCTGTTGTGCGCCGCTTCACTCCGCCGCGCGGAGCCGGTCGCGCGGTCGCCATCAGACACACTCTGGTGTCCGCGCGCGCGATCCCGCACTCTCAATTATCCCCGCTCAACGACAGGTTGACGCGCGTACCGCCCGCGCGAGCCGCGGACGCGCGCGATGAGCCGCCCATTTGTCATGGCGTGGCAGTTGCCCTCGCCTCACCGCAGCAACGACGCCGAGGATACTCTCTGGCGCGGGCCGCGCATCGGGACGCCGCTTTGACGGCCATCGCCCAAAGTTTCTAAGGTAAAGATTGCAGAAACGTAACGAGAGCTTCGACGCCGTCCTCGATGGTACCGGAGTTGTCGATCACGAGGTCGGCGCGCCAGCTGACATCGTCGGTTGCCAGTCGATCAAGCCGACTTTCGATGTCAAGGTCGCGCCCGCGCTCGATGAGGCGCCGCAGGCGGACATCACGCGGAGCGGTGACGTGGACAAGTCTGACGCTTGAGAAGCGTTCGAGAATTACTTCAACCGCATGGCGCGATCCATTGCAGATGACGATGTCGCCGTTGGCAACGCTGTCGCGCGCGGATGCTGGTACGCCGTAGCGCAAGCCGTGCGCCGACCATGTGACGATGAACCGGCCCTCCGCCTCTGCCCGGGTGAACTGGGCTTCACTCAGATGCTCGTTGTCTTCGGAAGGACCGGCCCGCCGCGTGATGGTCCGGCGCACGAAGCGATAGCGAGGCAGGCCGGCGAGCCGGGACCGCGCGCCGGTGAGGAGAGTGTCCTTGCCGGCGCCGCTCGGCCCTACGACGAGCACGAAGCACCCGCTTGTGTGTCCGTGTCGCAGCTGGTCCTCCGGCGCCTCAAACAACACGGCGTCCCTCCCGCCAGACCTGACGCACCACCGGAACACCGTCAGAAAGATGAACATGAACGAGGTCCGCCCGCCGGCCTGGGGCGATGGCACCTCGATCGGAAAGTCCCATGGCGGCCGCGGGCTCGCTTGTCACGGTAGCAATCGCCTGCGGCAAGGTGGTCCCCGCAACAAGATCCGGGAGTTTGAAGGCTGCCTGAAGCAAGCTTGCCGGCACGTAATCGGACGAGAGGATGTCGAGCGTGCCCGCTTCGGCGAGTTCCCTCGCCGAGACGTTTCCGGAGTGCGATCCGCCGCGTACCAGGTTCGGCGCTCCCATCATCACTGCGATCCCGGCCGCGTGCAGTGCGGCCGCGGCCTGCGCAGTGGTCGGAAACTCGGCGATGGCGACACGGTCGCGAACCGATTCCTCGACGTGCTCAAGCGTGGTGTCGTCGTGGCTGGCAAGCCGCAGGTTGTACTGCCTGGCAATTTCCACGAGACGGCGGCGGTTCGGCACCGCATGCTTCTCGAACATGGCCAGTCGCCGGCTCATGAAGTCCGCGAGTTCGGACTCGCTCATGCCGCCCTTACCACGGTAGTAGATCATCAGCTTCTCAATATCGCGAAACTGGCGCTGACCAGGCGTATGGTCCATCAATGAGACAAGGTGAGCCGGTAACTCTGCGAGGTAGCGATCGAGCTCCGTGACGACATCGGGTGAACAGATCTCGCAGCGCAAATGCGTCCTGTGCTCGGATCGAAGAAGCCCCCTTTGTTGAGCATCATGAATAATTCGACCGACATCGACGCTCACGGAGCCGATCACTCTTCTGCGCTCATCC
>CAYWBX010000221.1:0-6075 GCA_964456015.1 uncultured Hyphomicrobiaceae bacterium
GGAGGCCATGCCGGTGCGTCTTGGGTCAGGCGCCGAGGCGCTGAGCGGGGCGACGAATGCCGGCGAAGCCTTCGATCTCGTGGCGACACGCCGGGCGCAGGAGAGCACGTACGCCGGCATCGTGCGGCTTGTCGAGGAGGCACAGCGCTCGAAGGCGCCCATGTCTCGCCTCGCGGACCGCTGGTCGCTCGGATTTCTGGCCGTCACCATCGCGGTTTCGCTCGGCGCCTGGTGGCTCACCGGCGACCCGATCCGCGCCGTCGCCGTCCTCGTCGTGGCAACCCCCTGTCCGCTGATCCTCGCCGTCCCCGTCGCTCTGGTGGCCGGCTTGTCGCGCGCGGCGCAGTTCGGTGTGCTCATCAAAGGCGCCAAGCACCTCGAGACGATGGCCCGGATCCGGACGCTGATCCTCGACAAGACCGGGACGTTGACCGACGGGCGGCCGCGAATCGTGTCGATCGACACGCACGACGGGCGCGCTGCAGACGACGTCCTGCGGCTTGCCGCAGCGCTCGAGCAGGCCTCGAAGCATCCCGTCGCCCAAGCCATCGTCGCGGCGGCCAAGGAGCGGGGACTTGCGCTTCCCGTGCCAGCGCAGGTGGCGGAAGTCGCTGGCGAGGGTGTCGTTGGGCTCGTCGACGGGCACAGCGTGATCGTCGGAGGCGCCGGCTTCGTGGCCGGCCGCGTGGGCGGCAACTCGCGGCCGCACCCTGCCCTGACCGCCGGCTCCGTTCTCGTCGCGATCGCAATCGACGGCCGGGTCGCCGGTCATCTGGTCATGGCGGATCCTTTGCGCCGCGGCGTCGGCGCATTGCTGCAAGGATTGCGCGCCAACGGCATCGATCGCATCCTGCTCGCCACCGGCGACCGTCCGGATGTCGCCGAGCGCGTCGCCGAAGGCCTCGGTCTCGACGGTCTCAGGGCCGGACTGAGCCCCGACCAGAAGGTGCTGCTGGTTCTGTCGGAACGAAAGAACGGCCCCGTCATGATGGTCGGCGACGGCGTCAACGACGCGCCGGCCTTGGCCGCGTCGGACGTGGGCGTCGCCATGGGCGCGCGTGGCGCTGCGGCCTCCGCCGAGGCGGCCGACGTCGTCCTTCTGGTCGATCGGCTCGACCGGCTGAAGCCGGGCATCGAGATTGCCCGGCGGTCGCGGCGCATCGCCATCGAAAGCGTCGTCGTCGGCATCAGCCTCTCGGCGCTCGGCATGGTGGCAGCTGCGTTCGGCCATCTCTCGCCGGTCGAGGGTGCCCTCGCGCAGGAAGCAATCGACGTCGCAGTGATTCTCAACGCGCTGCGCGCGCTCAGGGTCACGCCGTCCGGGACGCGGTCCCGTTCCCCTTCGCCACCAGGGAGCGAACCGACGACGTGACACATGTGTGCGCCTGCGACTGAGGGAGAGCGCCTGGACCGGCAGCGGATGCGTTGCGCGGCCAACGTGTGCCCCGAGACTGTGCCTGCGGCATACGGGCCGTGTCTTGGAAGCGATTGACGGGCATAGCCTATGACTTACCCTCCTGGACGCCGTTGCACGATGCTCGGCCGATCCTCGTCCGCGCGAATTCGCGAGATCCGAGGGGGCACCATCCGAGCGAGAGAACGTGAGCCAGAATGCGCCTTGAACCCATCGCCATCGTAGGGATCGGAGAGACCCGTCCGGTGCGGCGTTCCGAGAAAGGGCTTCGCGCGCTCGTTGTCGAAGCCATCGAGGCGGCGCTTGCGGACGCCGGGCTTGACCCGAGCGATGTCGACGGCGTCGTAAGCGATGGCCTGGTGATGCCATCGACGGTGCCGAGAGACTGGGTGGCGGCGCAGTTCGGCTTCGCCCGCGACTATGACGGCGGCATGTCGTTCGGCGGCGCCGCGTCGGCATCCGCTCCCATCCATGCGCAGCTCGCGATCGGCAGCGGCCTTGCACGGACCCTCGTCTACTATTTCGGCGTCGATTGGGGGACGCGCGATTCGGGGCCTTACGGCTTTCACGACCTCTATGCGGCCAAGGCCGCCTTCGAGAAGCCTTACGGATTCGTCGGCCAACCGCAGTATTTCGCCCTCTGGGCTCGTCGTTACATGCACGAGTACGGGCTCAGCGAGCGCGATCTTGCGACCATTGCGGTGACCCAGCGCCGCAGCGCGCTTCTCAACCCACTGTCGCAGGCAACGCGGCCGCTTTCCTATGAGGACTACTTCGCCGCACGCATGGTGAGCGAGCCGCTGCGCGTTCCCGATTGCTGCCTGATCACGGACGGAGCCTGCGCTTTTGTGATGACGAGCCTCGAACGCGCGCGGGATCTGGCAAAGGCTCCGGTGCGCGTGCTCGGCGTTGGCTTCGGCAGCGAGCCGATCACGGGCGACGACGTCTTCACGCAACCCGACGGCATGATGCGCATACCGGGCGCGCGGCAAGCGGCGGACAAGGCGCTGCGTCAGGCCGGCGTGACGCTCGCCGACGTCGACTTCGCGGAGGTCTACGATTGCTTCACGATCTCCTGCCTCCTCCAGCTTGAGGAAATCGGTTTCTGCAAGCGCGGCGAAGGCGCCGACTTCATCCGCGAAAAGGGGATCGGCATCGACGGCGGCCTGCCGGTCAATACGCACGGCGGTCTGCTGTCGCACAGCTACCTCCTCGGCGTCGAGCACGTCATCGAAGCCGTCCGGCAGCTGCGCGGCGAAGCCGGCAGAGCGCAGGTGCGGGATGCGCAGATCGGACTCGTCGGCGGCCTCTCCAATCCCGACTATGGCGTGATGATCCTGGGGCGCGACCGGCGATGACCACTTCCACGACCGAATTTCCGCCCGAGTTTGCCGGCTTTCACGAGAATGCGCGGGCAAAGCGGCTCGCTTTTCCGTTTTGTCGCCCCTGCGGCAGGTTCCATTGGTATCCGATGCCGCGCTGTCCCGCCTGCCGCGGCCGGGAGATCGAATGGCGGCCGGTCTCGGGCAAAGCCGAGGTCTTCAGCTTCACGCGCGTCCAGCACCCCTTCGATAAGGCGCGCACTGAAGCCCTGCCCTACATTGTCGCGCTGCTCGCGTTTGCCGACGCCCCCGGCGTGAGGTTCGTCACCAACATCGTCGGCGATCGGCTCGACGAGGTGAAGATCGGGCAAGCCGTCGAGGCCCGGTTCACCGCCGATCGCAACGGCGAGCCGCTCGTCGTATTCAGCGTTGCCTAGCGGTTCGGGGGATGCCCAATGCCCGACATCATGGACCTTTCCACGCTGTGGCTTGTGCTTGAGGATACGGCTCGAACGCGGGGCCACCTCCCATGCCTCATTGTCCCGCCGCGCCCGGTCCGCGACTATCACCCCGAGGGCCTCGCCTGGAGCTACGGCGAGGTCGGCGAGCGCGCGACGCGGCTCATCGAACGGTATGCGGCCGCCGGGTACGGCCACGGCCATCGCGTCGCAATCGTGCTCGAGAACCGGCCCGAGTTCATGCTGCACTTTCTGGCGCTCAACGCCCTCGGCTGCTGGGTGGTGCCGCTCAATCCGGAGTTCCGGCACGACGACCTCACCTATGTGCTCGGGCATTCGGATGTTGATCTGATCGTCTCATTGCCGCAGCACGCGGCGGCGATGCGGACGGCCGCAGACTCGCTCGGCCGGCATATGCCCGTGGTCGCCTCGACGGTGTTCTGCGATGCGCTCGAACGCGCGAGGCGGCCGGCCAGGGCGGCACCGCCTGGCCGGGACTCCGAGAGCGTGCTGATGTACACCTCCGGCACCACCGGGATGCCCAAGGGTTGCATCATCACAAACGACTATTTCTTCTTTTCGGCCGAGCGCTATCTCTCGCTCGGCGGGGCCGCGACCATCGCGCATGGCGAGGAGCGGCTCTACAATCCGCTGCCGCTCTTTTACGCGAACGGGCTTGCCATCGCCAATCCGGCGATGATCGCCTCGCGCAACGCCATGATCTTCCCCGACCGCTTCCACCCTTCGAGCTGGTGGAGCGATCTCGTCGCGACGGAAGCGACGATGATCCATTATCTCGGCATCATTCCGCCGGTTCTGATGGCGCGGCCCGAGGAGCCCCATGAGAGGCAGCACAAAGTCCGTTTCGGCCTCGGCGCCGGTGTCGACCCGGCGCTGCGTATCGCCTTCGAACAGCGCTTTGGCGTGACGCTCGTCGAAATCTACGGCATGTCCGAGATCGGACTCTGCTCGGCGGACGTCTCGACCGTGCGCGACGGCAAGACGCGCGCAATCGGGCGAGGCATGCCGGGGCTTGACTATCAGCTCGTCGACGACGACGGCATGCCGCAGCCCGCGGGAACGCCCGGCGAGCTCCGGGTTCGCCGGCCCGGCCCCGATCCTCGCCGCGGGCTCCTCAAGGAGTACTTCCGCGATCCCGAGACCACGGCGGCAGTCTGGAAGGACGGATGGTTTCACACCGGCGATATTCTTTGCGAAACGCCCGGCGGGCTCGTCTTCGTCGACCGCAAGAAGCACATGGTTCGCCGCAGCGGACAGAACATCTCGGCCGGCGAGGTCGAGGCGACGCTCCGGACGCATCCTGCGGTGCGCGAGGTGGCGATTATTCCGGTCGCCGACGAGCTGCGCGACGAGGAGGTCTTCGCCTGCGTCGTGGCGAAGGACGGCGTCGCGACCGGACGGGAACTGGCGGAAGCGCTCGCGCGGTTTTCGCTCGAGAAGCTCGCCTACTTCAAGATCCCCGGCTGGGTTGCATTTCTCGACACTCTGCCGACCACCTATTCGCAGAAGCTGCGCAAGGGCGCGATCTTTGGCGACGCCGATCCGCGGCAGCACCCGAACGCCTTCGACGTGCGCCGCATCAAGCAGACGCGCGGCGAGGACAACCGGCCGGCACGGCACGCGCCTTGAGCCAGCGCGACTCCCCCGTATCCGCGCGGCGGCTGGGAGCCGGCGTTGCGGGCCGCCTTAGGCCGCTCGCAGCCCCCGTCAGCGGTCGCCGGTGGCTGCGAGGGATGCCGGGCGAACGGCCGCAACTTCGCGGCCGCCGCTGCGCTTTACGAGGACCGCCAGAACCAACAGCGTCGGGATCGCGATGGCGGCGCCGACCGTCGTCATCGTCGCCTGCGAGAGCGGCGCAATGCCGCCGCCGGGCATGGCCAGGATGAAGCCGCCGGCAATCAGCAGGAGGCGCAACGGCCATTCGAGAACACCCGCGTGGCGGGTGTCGCCGATCCCGGCCTGATAGCCTTGCAGGCCGCCGCAGATCAGCAGGATGCCAACGGCCGCCTCGACCACGAGCTGCAGCGCTTCGAGATACATGCCTTCGCCTTGCAGCACGAGGGCCGGATTCATGACGAAGAAGAACGGCAGAAAATAGATGATCGAGCCGACCCACATGCTCTGCCAGCCGGTGCGCATGGGGGGCGCGCCGGCGATCCCTGCGGCAGCGAACGAGGCGATGGCGACGGGCGGCGTGATCGAGGACAGCATCCCCCAGTAGAAGATGAACATATGCACTGCCATCCTGTTGAGGCCGAGCTTCTCGAGAGCCGGCGCGACGAGCACCGCCAGAAAGATGTAACAGGCTGTGGTCGTCAGGCCGAGACCGAGCACCAGGCTGGTCAGGGCACACATGACGAGCAGCAGGAACACGTTGGATCCGGCGATGCGCAGCATGTCGCCGGCAAGGCTCGATATGACACCGGTCATCGAGAACGCACCAATGAGAAGACCGCATCCGGCGAGGATGCCGATCAGTTCGACGAACGTGCGTCCATTGAGCTCGACGAAATCGATGACCGAGCGCAGGTTCCAGCGGCTTTCCTTGTTGAAGATTTGATTGAGGACGATGAGAAGCCCGGTCGCGTAGAAGGGCGCGTGGCTTTCGCGCTTGAAATGCAGCAGCATGACGATGAGCAGAATGACGACGAAGGCGTAGTACCAGCCTTCCTTGAGGGTCTCCCACAGGGTCGGCAACTCCTCGCGCCTGAGGCCCTTGAGGCCGTGCCGGGCGGCGTAGCTGTCCACCTGCATGAAGAGGCCCAGATAGTATAGAAGCGCCGGCACGACCGCTGCTAACGCAACCTCGGTGTAGCTGACGTTGAGGAACTGCGCGATGATGAAGGCGGTGGCGCCCATG
>CAYWBX010000222.1:0-6063 GCA_964456015.1 uncultured Hyphomicrobiaceae bacterium
TCGCTATCCCGCCCGCTTCCGGCTGAGCCCGACCTTCGCAACCGGGCTCCTCGCCTACGACATCGCCGAGCTCGCGGGTCTCCTGTTTCTGACAGGCGGAATCCAGAATCCGTTCACTTTTCTTCTGGTTGCACCCGTCACGGTGTCCGCCGCGACCCTGCCGGCGCGCAACACCGTTCTCTTGGGCGCGCTTGCGCTGTCGGCGGCGGCGCTGCTGATCGAGCTTCATCTCCCTTTGCCGTGGCAGCCGGGGCAAACCTTCAACCTGCCGCGCCTCTACAAGGTCGGGATGCTCGCATCGATCGCGGCGGGCATGATCTTCCTCGTTCTCTACGCGGCCCGCCTGTCCAAGGAGGCGCGGCAGATGTCGACGGCGCTTGCCGCGACGGAGCACGTGCTCGCGCGCGAGCAGCGGCTGCATGCGCTCGACGGGCTCGCCGCGGCGGCGGCACATGAGCTCGGAACGCCGCTCGCCACCATCTCGGTCGTAACCAAGGAGCTCGAGCGCGATACCGCGGACATTCCCGGTATCAAGGACGACATCGCGCTTCTGCGGTCGCAGGCCGAGCGGTGCCGTGAGATCCTCAGGAAGCTGACGAGAAGCCCGAGCGAGCAGGATCCCCACCATATGAGTCTGCCGGTGACGCAACTTCTGCAGGAGGCGGCGGCGCCCTACCGAATGCTGGCTGCGAAGATCGAGATCAGTTCGCAACCCGGCGAGGATGCCGTCCTCGGCGCGGAGCGCGAACCGGTCGGCGAGCGCCGGCCCGGCGTCATCTATGGCGTCGGCAACCTGATCGAGAACGCAGCCGACTTCGCACGCGAGCGGGTCGAGGTGACGGCGCGGTGGGACGACCGGGAAGTCGTCATTACGATTGCCGACGACGGGCCGGGTTTCGCGCCGGAGATCATCGACACCCTTGGCGATCCCTACGTGACGACGCGAGGGCACGGTCAGCGCACGGGCCGGGGCGGGCGCGAGGCGTCGGGGCTCGGGCTAGGGTTCTTCATCGCCAAGACCCTGCTCGAACGCTCGGGAGCACGGCTCTCGTTCTCCAATCGCGACCTGCCGGCGACGGGCGCGGTTGTGAGGATTGCCTGGCCACGCGAAGCCTTCGAGATGTCCCCTGCCGGTCAGCGGTCGACCGTACTCGAGAGCCGCCCGGTTGCCGCATGAGTGCCGACCGGGTCCGATGCCGGCCAGTCGTGGAGGGCCTGATCCAGCGCTGCCACCGCGCCGGCGTCGGCACGTCAGGCGGACCCGAGCCCGCCCGCGCGCTCGATGAACTGCGCAATCTCGGCGACACCCAAGCCGGTGCTGGCGCGCGCAAAGACGAACGGCCTGTCGCCGCGCATCCGGCGCGCGTCGCGCTCCATGACGTCGAGGCTCGCGCCGACGTAGGGCGCGAGATCCGTCTTGTTGATGACCAGAAGATCGGAGCGCGTGATGCCGGGGCCGCCTTTGCGGGGGATCTTCTCGCCTTGCGCCACGTCGATCACGTAGATCGTCAGGTCCGCAAGCTCCGGCGAGAACGTCGCGGCCAGATTGTCGCCACCGGATTCGATGAGGATGAGATCGAGGTTCGGAAAGCGTCTGCGCATGGTGTCGACGGCGGCGAGGTTGATCGAGCAGTCCTCGCGGATGGCGGTGTGCGGACAGCCGCCGGTCTCGACACCCATGATCCGCTCGAGCGGCAGCGCCTGCATCCGCATCAGGATCTCGGCATCTTCCTTCGTGTAGATGTCGTTGGTGATGGCGCAGATGTCGTAGCGGTCGCGGAAGGCGCGGCAGAGTGCGGCGGTGAGGGTCGTCTTGCCGGACCCAACCGGGCCGCCGATGCCGACGCGAAGTGGTCCGGTGGAGCCTTGCGGGACGCTGGGTCCGGGATCGAGTGCCGTGGTCATGAGCGAAATAGCCTCGTGTGCTGTGTCTCGTGCTGAAGGGATGCGATGTCGGCGCGCCATGCGATGGAGCCAAGTTCGTCGAGCGAGGACCGTTCCGCCGCACTGGCGATGGCGTGGAGTTCATCGAGCAGTCTTGCGATGACGCGCTGGGCGTCGGTCTGCGCGACGACGCCGAGGCGTATGGCGGCGGATGCCAGATTGCCGATGAATGCGATGGCGTAGGCGCGCACGGTCTCGCCGCAGGGAACCGCATGACGCGCGGCGGCGAAGCCGACGGCGACGGCGTGTACGGGCGCGACATCCGGCACGAGATCGCGGAAGCGCGGCCCTGGCGCGGGCCAGGCGGCTTCGATCTGGGCCAGGAATGAGCTGCCTTGTTGTGTCGCCTCGAGATGCCGCTCCGCCGACGGCTGAAGGGCGGCGGCGAGTTCGGCGACCTCCGCCAGAGACGGGCCCGGTTCACGCCGTGTGGCCCGCCAGGCGGCGGCGAGAAGGATCAGGTCGTTGCGGAGGCCGCCCAGGCGCGCAATGTCGGCGAGCCAGGAGGCAAGGCCATCCCGGCCGCGCACCCAGCCGTTTTCCGCCGCCGTCTCGAGACCGTGGCTGTAGGCGAAGGAGCCGACAGGGAACGCGGGCGACAGCCAGACCTGGAGGAGGCTTTGTGCGCGGCCGGTGTCGGCGGGGCTGAATGCTGCCGATCGAATGAGGCTCCGGTCGGACATGGGATCAGGCGTCCGGACGCTTGGCGGGGGATGTCGATTTGCCGGGTGCAGTGGCGGGACCGCGATCGGGGCCGGCTGCCGCCGGATGATCGTTAGCCTGATGATGATGATGATCGCCGATTGCGTGCGGGTGGTGATGGGTGTGGTCGTGGCTGCCGTGACCGTGATTGTGATGATGATGGGCGGCGTGCAGCGGACCCTTGCCGCCATAGGCGCCGCCTTCCGGCTCGAACGGGCGGCGGACGGTGTGGACGTGACCGCCCAGGCCAGCGACCATCTCGGCCAGGACGTGATCCGGCTTGATGTAGATCGCGTTGGCGGTGATCTCGGCAGGCGTATGCCGATTCCCGATGTGCCAGGCGATGCGGGCGAGCGATGCGACATCGGGGGCGTGGATCTCGAGCAGATCCTCCGGCGCGGCCAGAACCTTGACGAGGACGCCGTTGGACAGCTCGAGCGCGTCGCCGTGGGCGAGGTAGGTGGCCTCGGCGAGATCGAGCAGGAAGGCGTGGCCGCGGTCGGTTTCCATGGCGATGCGCCGGCGATAGCGCGCCTCGCGGTCGAGCGTGATCGTGTCACTCGCGATGCGGTCGGCGAGCGCGTTGCGGCGGATGACGGTGGTTGCGCGAAGCATCGTCGTTCTCAGAACAGGAAGTAGCGCTGCGCCATGGGCAGCGATTTGGCCGGCTCGCAGACCAGGAGTTCGCCGTCGGCGCGGACCTCGTAGGTCTCGGGGTCGATCTCGATGCGGGGTGTCGCGTCGTTGTGGATCATGGCTTTCTTCGAGATGCCGCCGCGGGTGTTCCTGACAGCGACGGTCTCCTTTCTGAGCCCGAGCTTCCGGGCGACCTTCGCCTCGGCTGCGGCCTTCGATACGAACGTGAGCGCGGTTGCGGCGGGCGCGCCGCCGAAGGCGGCGAACATCGGGCGATAATGCACGGGCTGTGGGGTCGGGATCGAGGCATTCGGATCGCCCATGGGGGCGGCAACGATCATGCCACCCTTGACGATGCAATCGGGCTTCACACCGAAGAAGGCTGGCGACCAGACGACCAGGTCGGCGAGCTTGCCCGCCGCGATTGATCCGATGTGCTCCGAAACGCCATGCGCGATGGCCGGATTGATGGTGTACTTGGCGACGTAGCGCTTGGCGCGGAAGTTGTCGTTGCCCTTGCCTTTGTCCTCGGGCAGCGCGCCGCGCTGGACCTTCATCTTGTGCGCCGTCTGCCACGTGCGGGTGATGACCTCGCCGATCCGGCCCATGGCCTGGCTGTCCGACGACATCATCGAGAGCGCGCCCAAATCGTGCAGGATGTCCTCGGCGGCGATGGTCTCGCGCCGGATGCGGCTCTCGGCGAAGGCGAGGTCCTCCGGGATTCGCGGCGAGAGGTGATGGCAGACCATGAGCATGTCGAGATGCTCGTCGATCGTGTTGACCGTGAACGGCCGCGTCGGGTTGGTCGAGGAGGGCAGAACATTTCTGAGGCCGGCAACCTTCATGATGTCCGGAGCGTGACCGCCACCGGCCCCCTCCGTGTGGTAGGCATGGATCGTGCGGCCCTTGAAAGCCTTGATCGTGTCCTCGACGTAGCCCGACTCGTTGAGCGTATCGGTGTGGATCATGACCTGCACGTCGTGGTCGTCCGCGACCGAGAGCGCACAGTCGATCGCCGCCGGCGTCGTCCCCCAGTCCTCGTGCAGCTTGAGCGCGCAGGCGCCGGCGTTGATCATCTCCTCGAGCGCCCCCGGCAGCGAGGCGTTGCCCTTGCCGGCAAAGCCCAGGTTCATCGGAAAGGCGTCTGAAGCGCGCAGCATCATCTCGATATGCCAGGGCCCCGGTGTGCAGGTCGTCGCCAGCGTGCCATGGGCCGGACCGGTGCCGCCGCCCAGCATGGAAGTGAGGCCCGACATGAGCGCGTCTTCGATCTGCTGCGGGCAGATGAAGTGGATATGCGCGTCGAATCCGCCAGGGGTAAGTATCTTGCCCTCGCCCGCGACGATCTCCGTGCCCGGGCCGATGATGATGTCAACGCCCGGCTGGATGTCGGGATTGCCTGCCTTGCCGATCTTCGCGATGCGGCCATCCTTGATGGCCACATCTGCTTTGACGATGCCCCAGTGATCGAGAATCAGTGCGTTTGTAATCACCGTATCGGCGGCCCCGGCGGCGCTCGTGACCTGCGACTGGCCCATGCCGTCGCGGATGACCTTGCCGCCGCCAAACTTCACCTCCTCGCCGTAGGTCGTGAAGTCCTTCTCGACCTCGATGATCAGGTCCGTATCGGCGAGGCGGACCTTGTCGCCCGTCGTCGGGCCGAACATCTGCGCATAGGCGGCACGGGACATTCTGGCGGGCATCGGCAGTACCTTGTGGCCTGGTTCGAATGAGAGCGGCTGGGCTGAGCACCTGCGCACGCTGCGCGCACTCGTCTTCCTAGGGATCGAGCTTGCCCATGACCGCCTGCCGGAAGCCATAGACCACACGTGCGCCAACCAGCGGGATCAGCTTCACCTCGCGCGTCTGGCCGGGCTCGAAGCGGACGGCCGTGCCGGCAGGAATGTCGAGGCGTGTGCCGCGCGCCGCCTCGCGATCGAAGCTGAGCGCGGGATTGGCCTCGAAGAAGTGATAATGGCTGCCGATCTGAATGGGGCGCGCGCCGGTGTTCGACACCGTGAGCGCCATGACGGGCCGACCCGCGTTCAGCTCGATCTCGCCGCCGGGCGTGAGGATCTCACCGGGTTTCATCGGACACCTTTCAGCTGACCAGCAGGAAAAGACCGAGCGCGGCGGTGGCCGCGCCGATCATTTGTGCCGGTCTGCGGCTCGCCAGGCGCGCGCTTCCAAGACCGAGCGCAATGCCAACGATGTGGAGAAGGGCCGTTGAGGCCGCGAAGCCGGCCGCATAGCCGTACCAGCCGGCGGCGGGGGCCTCGGCGCCGTGCGCGTGGCCATGGAACAGCGCGAACGCACCAGCGAGCAGGACCCCAACGGCAAGCGGCGCCTGAATGCCGAGCGCGACGGCTAGGCCCAGCACGATGACCGAAAGCGCAATGACCGGCTCAACAGCCGGGAAGCCAATGCCTGCGTGCCCGATGAAGCCGCCGACCAGCATCATGAGGACGAACGCGACCGGCCAGACCCAGATGCGTTTCCCACCAGCGAGTGCAGCCCAGAGGCCGACAGAGATCATGGCGGCAAGATGGTCGATGCCGCCGAGCGGATGAAGCGCGCCATCGATGAGCGAGAAGCCCGTCCCAAGGCCAGTGTGCGCCGTGGCGGGCGCGGCCATGAGGAGCGAGGCTCCGGCGGCGAGGAGGAGTGGCAGACGGCGTGCGAACATCATTGCGCGGCGGCTCCGTTGGACGATCTTTCTATCGAATGGGATTGTGGACTGTGACGAGCTTGCTACCGTCCGGAAAGGTCGCCTCAACCTGA
>CAYWBX010000223.1:0-1064 GCA_964456015.1 uncultured Hyphomicrobiaceae bacterium
GGCGCCTGCTCGGGAGCCGGTGCCGGCGCTGGCGCGGGCGCCGGAGCGTTCTCAGCTTGCGGGGCCGGTTGCGCCGGCGTTGCCGGAACGGCCTTCTGCACGACGCTGCGCGGCACGTGGCCATGGCTCGGCCGGTATTGGCCGTGGCTGTAGGCCCCGTATCCATAGCCCGGCGGGCAGTACCACGCACTTGCGGAGGTCGAGAGCAGGCCGAGGGCGACGAGCGTTCCAACGAGGGTAAGGGTCTTCATGGGTGAACCTTTCGGGCAAGTGGCCTCAGGCGGGCCTGGGAGCGAGCTCAGCGATCGGCGCGATCGCGGCGTGCGTCCCTGATAAACATCGTTCGATATTTTGTAAATACGGAGGGAGCCGTATTGATATAAAGAGATTGTGATCGTGTCGTTACCGAAAGGCGAATTGCTCCCGCCGGCAGATCTGTTGCTTGTGAGAGGTGGTCGTGCGGCGTCGGCACGGTCGATTCGCCGCGTTGGGGTTCTGCGTGTTGCAGCGTGCTGCGCTTTTCCGCAGACCGGCTCCCCGAGCTCACGCAATCGCCGTGCCGCGTTCCGTGCTCCTGCTGTCAAAGGATGCCTGCCATGAAGACCGAGCCATCACGTCCTCCGGGTCGCCCACGCAGTGAAGCGACGCGTCAGTCCATCATGCAGGCGGCGGCGGACCTCTTGGAGAAGGATACCTACCGCAGCATCTCCATCGAGCGGATCGCGGCCGAGGCCAAGGTCGGCAAGCAGTCGATCTATCGCTGGTGGGACAGCAAGGCCGATGTCCTGCTCGAGGCATTCACCGACCGCGCGTTGATGCAGCTGCCGCCGCTGCGTCCGACGGGAGCGACCATGACCGACCTAGAGGCGCTGTTGCGGCTCTTTTTCGCGAATGTTCGCATCCCGAGCATCCGCAAGACTCTGACGGGGCTCATCGCCGAAGCTCAGCTCGACCCCGAGTTCCGCGCCAAGTTTTACGCCGTGCTCGTCTCGGCGCGGCGAAACCTCATGCGAGACATTCTCATCAAGGGACGCGAGCGCGGCGACATCGCACCGGGCGCCGAC
>CAYWBX010000223.1:1074-1593 GCA_964456015.1 uncultured Hyphomicrobiaceae bacterium
CATCGAAATGATCCTGGACCTGATCTACGGCGCCTTCTGGTACCGGTTGCTGTCCGGCACGCCCGACCCGCTCGACGACGCCTTTGCGGCGAAGCTCGTCGCGACATTGCGGCCGATCATGGTTGCGCGCTGAGGCGAGCCGTGACGGCAATCTCGCCGGACGGTCAGCGGCCGACCGCCACGAGGATGACCCCCGGCACGATCAGCGCGATGGTCGCTACGGTCCGCCAGGTGATCGTCTCGCGCCCGAATACCAGCCAGCCGAGCAGCATCGTGAAGACGGGCGAGGCCGACACGATCGGCACGGTGGACAACAGCGTCCCGACGAAGAGCGCATTGTTGAGGAACTGGATCGAAAGCGCGTTCGCGACCCCCGCGGCGGCGAACCAGCGCCAGCTCTTTGCCCCTCCCGCAAGCCGCCGGCCCTCGATGCGGTGCGCGATCCCTGTGCTGGCGAGCGATACGGTATTTCCCATGAACACCGCGAAAGATGGGCTCGGGACGTCTCCGAGACCGATC
>CAYWBX010000223.1:1603-6050 GCA_964456015.1 uncultured Hyphomicrobiaceae bacterium
CCGGTGGCCCGTATGAAAGCCGCGCCAAACGGCAGGACGAGCGCCCAGAGCGGCCAGTTGCGCTTGACGCCGTGCGGGTTCCAGGCGGCGACCACGGCGCCGGCGACGACGGCGATCGTCCCAAGCGCGATCGGCCATGTGAGCTTCTCGCCGAGCACCGCGATGGCCCACAGCGCGCCGAACAGCGGTGCCGAGGCGGTCAGCGCGCTGGTCAGCGTCGGGCCCATTCTCTCGATGCTCGACATGGCGAGCGCCGACGACAGCGCCGGCCGGAAGATTCCGACGAGGCCGAAAAGCAGACAGGCGAAGGTGAGGAAATACCAGCCCTTGATGAAGAAGGGCGCGAGCAGCCAGTAGACGGCGGCCGACGCGCCGATCGAGATGCGGGTGCCCGTACGCGCGTCAGACCCGGCGAGACCCATGTTGGACAGCTGGTTCGACAGCGCGAAGAGGAAAGCTGAGGCGAGTGCGTAAAGCGGCGCGAGGTACGGGAAGTCGCTCATGCCGTTGCCGAAAGAAATCGGGCGGCAGCCTCGCCCGCTTGCGCCTCGCGGCCGTGGAAGAAGTGGTCGGCCCCCTCGATGACGGTGAGCGATTTGGGCTCCGCAAGTCGCTCGAACAGGGACTTTAGCGCAGCAAGCGGGCAGTAGTCGTCCCTGTCGCCGCTGATGAGGAGCTTGGGTTTGGTGACCGGCTCCAGGAAGGAGAAGTCCCGGGTGGCAAGGACCGGGCCGACGCCCACCAGCTTGCTCACACGCGGATTGGCGGCGCCGGCCCTCAGGCCCACCATGGCCCCGAAGGAGTAGCCGGCGACCGCGACGGCCGAGAGCCCCGAGCGCGCCAGCAGGCAGTCGACGGCGGCATCGACGTCGCCTTGTTCGGCATTCCCATCGTCATGAACGCCACCGCTGCGGCCGGCGCCGCGGAAGTTGAAGCGCAGCGTGGCGATGCCCGCCCGCGCCAGCGCGGTGACGAGTCCCGAGACGACGTTATTGTGCATGTCGCCGCCCCTGAGCGGATGCGGATGGCAGACGACCGCGCCGGATTTCGGCGCCCCCGCGAGCGACAAAAGGCCCTCGAGCACGACGCTGCCCGCCTGGATCTCGATCGCCTCTTCCATGTCGCCCCCTTTGCTGAAGCCTCGACGCCAAGCAAGGTTCCTCCACGCCGGCAGCATGCGCAAGGCGCGAGATAGGCGGGCGAGCCGCACGATCAAGCACCGCTGCGCGGGCCGAGGGCAAGAACCCGCGTCGCGTTCCGGCGCACTCGGGGGATGTGACAGCACGACCGGCTGAGGAAGCGCGACCGGCAAGACTCATGGCAAGGATCAGATGCGCCGTTCGCTCGGACCCGGCAATGGTCCCTGCGGCGGCAGGCTGCCGTCGGGTCGGAGTCCGCCGGGATAGCGCACCGGCGGGATGAAGACCTTCGCCGCCCGGCAAAGCCGGCTCGCATCCTCGTTGCGTCCGCAGGCGCGGAACTCGCCCTCGCGCGAGAAGCATATCCTCACTTCCCGCAGCCGGTTGCCCGGTCCGTTGCAGGCGACGGCGATCGAGTCCGGTTTCAGTTGCCGGTTTGCGCCGACAAAGTCCCGCACGATTTCCTCCGGCGGCAGGGTGAGCGGCGCGTTCGGGCGCACGTAGCGGGGCGGGATCGAAATCTTGTCGTAGAGTTTGCGCGTCAGGCCGAAATAGGCCTCGGGCGAGAGCCCGGAGCAGGTGCCGTGCTTGCGGTACTCGTGGATCACGAGATTTCGTGCCGGCATGATGTCGAGCATCCTGCTGATGATCTCCTCAGGCACGAACCGCTCCCGCGCCGGACAGTTTTCGGGCCAGCCGCGCTCATGCTGCGGCCAGAGACCATGGACGACGAAGGCGTACGGCCGTGGCGGTCGCGGTCCGCATTGCAGATCGGCGGGATTATTGCTGCGTGGCTGGCTCGCACAGTGGGTCGGGCTCCAGGAGAGCACCAGCGTGTAGTAGTCGAACCGCCCCGCCTCGTTGCGTGGTGGCGGTTGCGTCGCATAAGGCCCCCGGCCCCCTGGACCCGGTCCGAACTGCGCGAGCGACATGCTGCTCATGAGCGCGAGGGTGGCTGCAGCGGCAAGCAATTTGATCGGGCGGAGCATGGTGGTCCTTCAAATGCGCGAGGCGGCGTTGGCAGCCCGAAACCATAGCGGGTGGCTGCGACGGTTCAAAGGCTTTGGCGATCGCCGCTCCGCCGGTCCTGGCAGCGGGCCTGGTCTGCGTCTTAGGCTCTCTGGTGAAGCGCGCAACGTAAGTGAGACAAGGCACCTTGGAACTCGGTGCGGACTAGCCGTAGACGAGGTTCGGCAGCCAGAGCGTGATCGCGGGAACATATGTGATCAAGGCCAGCAGGGAAAGCATCAGGATGAGAAAAGGCAAGATGCCGACAATGGCCGTCCGTACCGGCTTGTTTGCAACTGACGACAGCACAAACAGGTTGAGCCCGATTGGCGGCGAGATCAATGCGATCTCCATGTTGATCGTGAGAACGATGCCGAAGTGCACCAGATTTATGTCGAGCGCCTTCAGGATCGGCAGAATGAGCGGCATCACGATCAGGATGATCGCGAAGACTTCGAGGAACATGCCGAGAAAAAGCATGACGACATTGATGAAGAGCAGGAACTGCCAGGCTTTGAGATCAAGGCTTTTGACGAACGCCACGAGACGCTCGGCAATGCCTGCGCTCGTGATCCAGTGCCCAAAGGCGAGGGCACCGATGATGATGAAGACGATCGTCGCGGTGAGCTTCACCGATTCGGCGAGCACCTCGACGATTTCAGCCGGTCTTACGCCTTTGTACACGAAGAGTCCTTCGATCATCGCGACAAGCGCCGCCACGCCCGCTGCTTCGGTGACGGTGACGATGCCACTGTAGATTCCGCCCAGGATGATCACCGGGATGATGAGCGCCGGGATGGCCCGAACATTATCGCGGATGAATTTATCGCGCGGCATCGCGGGCTCGACCGGATAGTCTTTGAACCGAGCGTAGAACTTGATCCAGATGATAAAGAGTGTGGCCTGAAGCAGGCCCGGTATGACGCCGGCTAGGAAGAGCCGAGGTACGCTTTCCTCGGCGATCACGGCATAAACGATCATCGCAAGGCTCGGCGGAATGAGAATGCCGAGCGTGCCGGCTGCGGCAACGGTGCCGAGCGCAAAATGGTCTTCGTAGCGGCGCGCGACCATGGCGGGGATGAGAACGGAGCCGATCGCCACTGCGGTTGCCACCGACGATCCGCAGATTGCGGCGAAGATTGTGCAGGCGACCACACAGACAAGTGCGAGACCGCCGCGCGCCCGCCCGACCCACGCTTGAGCACAGTCGATGAGCGCCGCGGCAACACCGCCGCGCTGCATGAAAGTCGCCGCAATGACAAAGAGCGGGACCGCTAGCAACGTCTCCGAGTTGAGGTGATCGACGAGCAGTTGCGGCAGTGCGATGAGGGGCGTGCCCTCATGCCAGAAGAGGAGCAGTGCAAGAAAACCGAGCGAAAGATAAATCGGCAGGCCCAGAAGTAGGAAGAGTAGCAGGAGCCCGATGGCGACAAACGAGATCATGCGCGGCAAGGTCCTTGGCGGCGAGATGCGACGATCACTTGTCGCGGGCGACGTGTTCGTGGGTGATAGCCATCGTGGCCGGGTCGAAAGCGAAAATATAATCATACAGGCGCCGCAGGATGGGCGCGATCATCAGCGTCATGCCGACCGGAAGCGACATGTAGTAGATATAAAGCGGCATCCGTAGCGAACTTTCGCTCCGCTCTCCCAGGCTGATCGAATTTTGGATCATGCCCCAACCGTACCATGTCATGGCGAGCACGAAGACAAGCGAGATTAACAGGCTGAGAATTTCGAGAACCCGTTGTGCGCCGACCGGCAAGAGATGCAGAAGTATGTCCGCGCGGATGTGACGTCCTTCGCGGATCAGCGGCGCACCTGCCAGAAAAATAGCCCAGACCGTGAAGTAGACGGTGAGTTCCAGACCGTAGTCGGTGAGATGGCGGGGAAAGAAGTACCTCAGCGCCACCTCAAGACACACGAGTGCGAGGGCCAACGCGACGCACACCGCCATCACGGTGTTTTCGATTTTTCGTAGCACGAAGAGTCCCGCGCTTGGAATGGCTTGAAAGCGGGTGGGCCGCGTTGCGGCTCAACCCAAGGTTCTCCGCGCGACGAAGACCCCGCAATGTACGGGTGCCTCTGGCAGCACGGCAAATGAGATCGCAGCCGAACGATGGGGATAAGACTACTATTTCTTGAGCGCAGCTTCGGCGAGCTTGACCCAGGCCGGATCGACCTTCAGCTCCTTGATGAGGGCGTCCTGGACGGCCATCAATTTCGCCCGCGCCGCGCCGATGTCCTCGGGCGTCGGATCGACGACAGTGATGCCATTCTTGATGGCGTCCTCGCGCGCG
>CAYWBX010000224.1:0-2524 GCA_964456015.1 uncultured Hyphomicrobiaceae bacterium
TATGGCCGGCGATACCGGGGGGCGAATGCTGCGGGACTTGTCGCTCCGATTGCTGTCGTCTGCCGGATCCGCCGCCGGAACGAGGTGCGACTGCCCGTTCAATGGAAATGCTCGCTCCGCGGGATTTGGCAATGAAGCGACGTCTGACACACGACGGGCGGCTCAAAGACCGCCCGCCCATGTTTTCGGCAGGAATCCGCAGAGCAGTCAGCCCGGCGAGCGATCCCGGCGCTCCCCGCTCGGCCGAGGCCGCTAGTTCTTCGGCGGGAAGTAGTGATCGGCCTGGAACGAGTAGGGCGGGAACATGAACCGCTTGGCCGGCACGACCTTGGCGGCGTAGGCCTTCTGCGACTCGTAGACCTTCTTGAAGAACGGGCTCTTGGCCGACTCCTCCTCGGCGAACTTGTCCCAGACCTTCAGGAACTCCTTGTTGATCTCGGGCGGCGTCGTGAGCAGTTTGACGCCGTGCTTGGTCACGAACTCGTCGATGGCGTCGGCATTCTGCTTCTGCCAGGACGCCCACCAACGCAGGAAGGTCTCGCTCACCGCGGACTTGATCGCCTCCTGATTTTGTGGCGGCAGGCTGTCCCAGACATCCTTGTTGATCGCGAGTTCGCCGACCGAGGCCGACTCGTGCATCCCCGGCGTGTAATGGTGCTTCCACACCGTGTGCAGCCCGAGTCGCAAGTCCTCGACGCCGCCGACCCACTCGGCGCAGTCGATCGTTCCACGTTCGGCCGCAGGCAGGATCTCGCCGCCCGGCATGTTGACCACGGCCATGCCCATCTTGGCATAGAGCTCGGCGACGATGCCGGTCTGCCGGCATTTCATGCCCTTGAAGTCAGCGAGGCTCTGGATCGGCCGCTTGAACCAGCCGAGCGCCTGTGGGCTCGGCGGGATGATCGGGAACGCGACCAGGTTGAGCTTGATCTCTTTCTGGTAAAACTCGTTCCACAGCTCGAGACCGCCAGCCTCATAGACCCAGCCGATGAAGTCGATGGGGTCCATGCCGGCACTGCCGGCCGGCGTGTTGGAGAAGAGAGTCGCCGCCTTGGACTTGCCGAACCACCAGTACGAGATGCCGTAGGCGCCATCGATGACCTTCTTGTGCGCGGCGTCGAGGATCTCGAAGGGCGGCACGAACGTCCCGCCAGGGTGGGCCTCGATCTTGAGCTGACCGGCGGTGAGCTTGTCGACGCGGTCGACGAAGAACCTGAGCCCATCCTGCGCAGTCGCCGATGACGGCAGCGCGGATTGCATCTTGAGGACGCGCGACGTGGGCTGCTGGGCGCCGGCATCGCTCACCGCCAACGGTCCAAGCGCGACGGCGGCGGCGAGAGCGACGCTTCTGACGAATTCCGATGTCTGCATGTTCTGCCTGATCCTCCCGGCTACGATCGGCGACCAAATGCGATTTTCCCCGCCGATCGGTCGCAAATCTTAGCCCGGAAACGGCGCGCGCAACCACCCCTCTTGAGCGTTGCGGTGCACAAGGGACTGGCATCCCGGGAGAAGAGCCGGTGGCGCAGACCTTGTGGCGAGGCCGTCCGCCAGCAGAGCGGCGGCAGGTGCCGAGCCGCCCCGCAGCGGCAGCCGGCCAGCTCTCACAGAGTGTGCGCAGGCCTGCTCTTTACAAGCCGCCGCCAGGGCGTCCTTATGCGAAGGAAAAACTCTTGCGTGGAGACCACGACCCCATGACGAACTCCGGGCCCAAGCGACGCAACCTGCCGCTCGACGGCATCACGGTCGTCGACCTCGGCCAGATCTACCAGGGCCCCTATGCGACACTGCTGATGGCCAAGGCAGGCGCCCACGTCATCAAGATCGAGCCGCGCGAGGGCGAGCCGGCGCGTCTGCGCGCCAAGGTGGCGAAGGCCGCGACATTCCCGTTCGCGATGCTGAACTCGAACAAGAAGGGCGTCACGTTGAACCTCAAGGAGCCCCGCGGCCGCGAGCTTCTGAAGCGCATGGTCGCGAAGGCTGACGTCCTGCTCGAGAACTACGCGCCGGGGGTCATGGACCGGCTGGGCGTCGGCTACGGGGTCCTCAAGGAAATCAATCCGCGCCTCGTCTATGCCTCCGGCACGGGCTATGGCCTCGACGGGCCGGACCGCGACAATCTGGCGATGGACCTCACGGTCCAGGCGACCTCCGGCGTCATGAGCGTGACCGGTTTTCCCGACGGCCCACCCTTGAAGGCTGGCGCCGCCTTTGTGGACTTCATGAGCGGCATCCATCTCTATGCGGCGACGGTGACGGCGCTCTTCGAGCGCGAGATCACGGGGCAGGGGCGCCTTGTCGAGGTAGCGATGCAGGAGTCGGTCTACGCCTCGCTCGCCTCCAACCTGTCGTTTCTCTACAATTCCAAAGGTGAGGTGCCGCCGCGTACCGGCAACCGCCACGGGGGACTTGCGATCGCGCCCTACAATGTTTACGCGACGAAGGACGGTCATATCGCGATCAACGTCGTCAAAGAGGTGCACTGGACCTCACTTCTCGACGCCATGGGCCGCCCGGACCTCGC
>CAYWBX010000224.1:2534-6043 GCA_964456015.1 uncultured Hyphomicrobiaceae bacterium
ACCTCAAATCGCACCCGGGCTACGCATCGAACGCGCTTCGCTGTCAGCGCATGGAGGAGGTCGATGCTCTGGTCGAGGGCTGGACGCGCACCCTTCTGCGCGACGAGGTCATGGCGCTGTTGCGCCGTCACCGCGTGCCGTCGGCGCCGGTGCGCAACCTGCGGGAAGTGATGAACGATCCACACATGCACCAGCGCGGGATGCTCGAGACCATCGACCATCCGGAGCTCGGCCGCATCGTCGTGCCGACCTCGCCGCTGCGCTATCACGGGGCCGACAGGGTTGAAACCACGCCGAGCCCGTTCGTCGGCGAGCACAACCGGGAAGTCTACGGCGGTTGGCTCGGACTGACCGACGCCGAAATATCCGAACTCGAGAAAGCCGGTGTCATTTGAGCGCCGGGAGACGCAGCCCAGCGGAAGGAGCCCCGATGACCGCCTTCAAGTTCGATCACATCCACCTTTGCACCCGTGACCCCGAGGGCACCGCCAAATGGTACGAGCACATGTTCGGCGCCGAGGTGATCCGCTCCCTGCAGCAGGGCAAGCCCCGCATCGACCTCAGGATCGGCGGCTGCAACATCTTCATCCTCGACGTGTCCGGTGACCCGAAGGCGGCCGCCGAGCCCGGGCATCCGCATCGCGGGCTCGATCACTTCGGGTTCGAGGTGACGGGTCTCGATGCGGTCTGCGCCGAGCTCAAGAAGAAGGGCGCCAAGTTCACGCGCGAGCCGGAAGTGATCCGTCCGGGCATCAAGATCGCCTTCATCGAAGGCCCGGACCAGGTCTCGATCGAAATCCTCGAGCGCTGGAAGGTCTGATCGCGCCGCCGCGTCATGACCGAGCGACAAGTCCGGACACGTTGACCACGTTGCCAAGGGTCAAGGTTCGCGCCGAGGCAATGGTCTATTGACATGTCACCTATCGACAGCCGGCATGGCTTGCCGATAGAGAGCGTCCCGTGTCTCAACCCATAAGAGGATAGCGGACATGACGAAATCCCTTTCCCACCTCGCTGCGGCGGCGCTGGCCGCCACGGCGCTGGCTGCGGGCAACGCGCTGGCCCAGGCGCCGGCCTCCCGCACACTGCAGATGCAATCGACGTGGCCGACGAGTCTGACGCTGCAGGACAACTTCCGCTTCTTTGCGAGCCGCGTCGAAAAGCTGACCGGCGGCGCGCTCAAGGTGAACGCCATGCCGGCGGGCCAGGTGGTGCCGGCGTTCGAAATCCTCGACGCCACGCACAAGAAGGTGATCGAAGGCGGGCATGGCATCGCCTACTACTGGGTCGGCAAGAACAAGGCGGCGACACTGTTCGCCAATACGCCGGCGGGCATCGTGGGCATGGACGCCATCGACTTCATGGGATGGCTCTACGACGGTGGCGGCTTCGATCTCTGGCAGGAGTTCTACCAGAAGGAGCTGAAGCTCAACGTCATGGCGTTCCAGATCATGCCGGCGAGCCCGCAGGCGCTCGGCTGGTTCCGCAGGCCGATCCAGAGCCTTGCTGATTTCAAGGGCATGAAGTGCCGTCAGACCGGCATCGTCGGCGAGATTTACGCGAAGATGGGCATGGCCGTGGTCAACATGCCGGGCGGCGAGATCATCCCGGCGGCTGAGCGCGGCGCCATCGATTGCGCCGAATGGGTCGGCGGCGTCGAGGACCTGCGGCTCGGCCTGCATACGGTGTGGAAAAACCACTATACGCCCGGCATGCATGAGTCGGCCTCGATCGGAGAACTCATCATCAACACCGAAGTCTGGGCGAGCCTCACTCCGGTGCAGCAGGAGGTCATCAAGTCGGCGACGACCGAGACGTTCCTGCGCTGGTGGGCGACCTGGCAGAAGCAGAATGCCGATGCGATTGCAGAAATGCAGGAAAAGCATGGCGTAAAGCTTCTGCCGACCCCGCCTGAGATCAACGAAGCGTTCCTCAAGGCCTGGGATGAAGTCGCCAAGGCCGAGTCGGAAAAGAACCCCTTCTTCAAGAAGGTGTATGACTCGCAGAAGGCCTATGCGTCCAAGGTCGTGCCGGCCAAACGCTTCATGTTCCCGCCCTACACAGTGCAGGCGAACTACTACTTCCCGGAAAAGAAGTGAGACTCTGCCGCAATTGCGGAGCGCGATTGCGGAATGAGTGCAAGACGATGAGGGGAGAGGGCGGCTGCGGCCGCCCTTTTCGCTTTCGCATCAAGCCGCGGCAGGGAGGGCGCGCGAGGGGCGCGTCGGTCAGCCCGGCGCGAGTCCGGCAAGAGCTGCGTCGAGATAGGCCCTGACCTCAGCCTCGTGCCAATACTTGACGCCGACGGCCGGCGTCGCGGCCGCGGGCCGGCCGACGCGCCGGAATTGGCGCCCCGCGATCCGCTCGAGACGCCGGTCGAGATAGCCGAAATAGCCCATGTTCTCGGGCTCCTCCTCGCACCAAAGAAGCTCGGCCTCCGGATGACGCATGAGCGCAGCCTTGATCTCGGCACCGGGCAACGGATGCAGCTGCTCCAAGCGCACGAGCGCAACCGCGCTCTCGAGGCCCCGCGCGCGGCGCGCAGCATGAAGCTCGTAATACACCTTGCCCGTGCACAGGATGACGCGCCGCGCACGCGCCGCACCCGTATCGTCGATCACCATGCGGAATCCGGTTCCCGTGTCAAATTCGTCCAACCCCGAGATACAAGCCTTGTGGCGCAAAAGCGCCTTCGGGGTGAGGACCACGAGCGGCTTGCGGAAGGGCCGCGCGAGCTGCCGGCGCAGAACGTGGAAGAAGTTGGCGGGCGTCGAGGCGTTGACGACCCAGAGGTTGGCGCCGGCGCAGGCCGCGAGCAGACGCTCGGGCCGGCCCGTCGAATGGTCCGGCCCGCCGCCATCGAGACCGTGCGGCAGCAGGATGACCAGGCCCGAGGAGCGCAGCCATCTGTCCTCCCCGCAGGCAATGCACTGATCAAAGACGGCCTGCGCATAATTGAGAAACTCGCCGAACTGCGCCTCCCAGACGACGAGACCGTTCGGATCGGCCATCGAAACGCCGTACTCGAAGCAGAGCACCGCGTGTTCGATAAGCGGTGTGTTGTGGAGTTCCGCGCGCGCGCCGCCTCGGGCCGCGGCCGCGACCGTCAGATGGCGCGCGCCGGTCACCTGATCGTGCAGCTCGAGATGGCGCTGCGTGAAGGCGCCCCTGAGCGAATCCTGTCCCCCGAAACGGACACTCTTTCCTTCCGCCAGAAGGCTTGCGATCGCCAGCGCCTCGCCCGTCGCCCAATTGATGCCCCGGCCGCTCTCGATGCTCTGCCGGCGCTCGTCGAGAAACCTCTGCACCTTGCCGTCGAGAACGAAGCCCGCCGGCACCGCAGTGATGGCGCGGCCGATCTCGACGAGACGCTGGCGCGCCTTGCCTGAGCGCCGCCCTCCCTCTCCCCACCCTCGTTTGGAGCGGTCGGGGCGAGGGCTCGATTTGGCCGAGACCGACACATCGTCTCGGCTGCCATCCAGTCTTGCCCTGTGAGCCCGTACACGTCG
>CAYWBX010000225.1:0-6021 GCA_964456015.1 uncultured Hyphomicrobiaceae bacterium
GGAGCCGCAGTGTCAGCGGGCCGTGTGCGAGGAGGCGGCGGGCGGCTGCCGGGCCTCATGGGGGTCGGCGCGGACGGAGACACACCGGAGCAAGAGCTCGCGCTGCTGTCCGTGCGGTACGCGTGGTCCGACTCGGGGGCGGCCGACATCTATGCCCATGCGCCCGGAATGCGGGAGGGCAGCTCGCTCGGCAACGAGCGGCAGGGTTTCGCACTGCCGCGGGGGCGCTGGGTGCGTCTCGAGCAGGAGGTTGTGCTCAACACGCCCGGGCAAAAGGACGGCATCGTCCGGGTCTGGGTTGACGGGACGCTGCGCCTGCAGAAGACAAAGCTCGACCTGCAGGGTCCGAAGCCCCTGCGACTCACCGGGGTTCTCGCCGAGGCGGTGCCGATGAAGCGCGACTTTCCGGGCCATCTCAAGGGCCAGAAAATCTGGCTTTCGCCGTTCGAGGTCCGCTGGAACTGAGCTTTGTGACCGTCAGGCGGCGGCCTGCATCAGCCTTGCGATCCGGTCGAGCTCAGGCAGGATCTTGTCCGCCGGTTCCGATTCGAGGCTGAACACGATGCGATCAACGCCTTCGTCGCGATAGCGGCGAACCTGATCGGCGGGCGAGGCTCCAGTCAGGCCCCAGACCGTGATCGGAACCGAAGCGGAGTCGCGACCCGCCTCCTTCAGCATCCGGCGGAACTCCGGGAAGTGCACCGCGACGTCGTCATACTGCGGCCGCTTCACATGCGGCATCCAGCCGTCGGCGTAGGCGATTGCCCGCCGCGCGCCATAGGGAAACGCGCCGCCCATGATCACCGGCGGGTGCGGCTTCTGGACCGGCTTCGGCCACGTCATCATCGGTCCGAACTTGACGAACTCGCCCTGATACTCGGGCTTCGATTTCGTCCAGATGATCCGCATCGCCTCAATTCGCTCGCGCAGCACCTTGAGGCGCGACTTGAAGTCCGTGCCGTGGTCGGCCATCTCCTCCGCGTTCCAGCCCGCGCCAACGCCGAAGAGGAAACGGCCGCCCGAGACCTGATCGAGGCTCGCCACCGATTTGGCGGTCTGGATCGGATCGCGCTGCACAACGAGACAGATGCCGGTTGCGACCTTGAGCCTGGTCGTGGCGGCGGCGGCGACCGAGAGGGTCACGAACGGGTCCATCACGTCATAGTACTTCTTCGGCAATTCGCCGCCCGCTGGATAGGCCGACTGGCGCGCGAGCGGAATGTGCGAGTGCTCCGGCGCCCAGCACGATTCAAAGCCGCGCTCCTCAAGGGCGCGTGCGAAGGCGGCGGGGCCGATCGAGTAGTCGGTGAAGAACAGTGCTGCGCCGAATTTCATGGACGTCTCCTCGGGCCGTTGTTCTCTCCGGCGGCGCCGGATCTCCGGGGGTTTTTTGTTCCCTGCCAGAGCCTACACCAGTCTCGCCGTTTGCGGACAAGCCGCATCTGACGGCGCCCTGTGCCTTGCGCCGCACCGGTAGCCGGTGGCACGCTTGCCTCTCGCTGCACCGTGACGAGGGACCGATGATCGCGCTCTTCTTCGAGGTCACGCCGGCCGCCGGCCAGGAAGCGCGCTATCTCGATATGGCGGCCTCGCTCAGGCCGGCGCTCGAGGCGAACGGGGGCGTGCTCTATCTCGACCGCTACCGGAGCCTCGCGCGATCCGAGACTTTGCTCTCGCATCAGATCTGGGTCGATGAGGCCAGTCTCACGCGCTGGCGGGCGAACGCGCCGCATCATGCCGCCCAGGCGGCCGGGCGGCGCGGCATCTTCCAGGACTATCGGCTCAGGGTTGGCGTCGTGGTGGCCGAGGTCGGTGAGGGCCGGCACATCGCGACCTTCGAGCCTGGTGTGACCTACAATGCGCCGTCGGTCGCGGCCGAACGCTACATGGTCGTCGTACGCTGCGAAACGCAGGCGCTCTCGCCGGCTGGCGGCGAGACATGGCGCAGCGTTTATGCCGATGGCCGCTTCGCGTGGGTGGGCAGCGTTGCTAACCGCGCGGCGGGCATGGAGCTCCTCGAGAGCGTCCGAGGCGAAGCCTGCGTCAGTGCGGCGCAGCTCTGTCTGGTCTCCCGCGACTACGGGATGTTTGATCGGCGCGAGGCGCCGCAGTATTTCCCGCCGATAGGACCGAACGACAAGACGTGAACGGCGCAAGCTTGCGATGGTCGCGGGAGCCAGCGCATCCGGTCGCAAGGAGCTTGTTGGTGCGGCCTATTCAACCTGGGCAAGAGACAGCACGCCATGCGCAATTTTCATCTTCCCGGCCGCTCGCCGGTGATCGGCCGCCGCGCGATGATTGCAACTTCGCATCCGGCGGCCTCGCTCGCCGGCATCGAGATGCTGCGCAAGGGTGGCAACGCCGTCGACGCGGCGATCACGGCAACCGCTGTCATGTGCGTGTGCGAGCCGGCGATGACCGGTATCGGCGGCGATTGCTTCGCGATCATCGCGAAGCCGGGTCAGAAACCGATAGCGCTCAACGCCTCGGGGCGAGCGCCCAAGGCCGCGAGCGCCGAATGGTATGCCAGGAAAGGGATCAAGGCGATCGAAACGCAGACCGCCCACGCGGTCACGATTCCGGGCGCGATCGACGGCTGGGCAACGCTGCTCAGGGATCACGGAACGCGCTCCTTCGCGGACGTCCTGGCGCCGGCGATCGAACTTGCCGAGAAGGGCTTCCCCGTACAGGCCAAGGTCGCCCACGACTGGGCCAACCTCGAAGCGAAAATCAAGGCGGGCAACGAAGGCGCTAGGGCGACCCTGCTCAAGGACGGGCGCGCGCCGCGATTCGGAGAGATCATGTATTTTCCGGCGCTCGCCGCGACGCTGCGGGTCATTGCGGAAAAAGGACGCGAGGGCTTCTACACGGGGGCGGTCGCGGACGACATGGTGGCCGAACTCAAGGCGCTCGGCGGATTGCACACGGCCGAGGACTTTGCCAACCAGATGGGAAGCGCGACCTACGTCGACCCGATCTCGGTCACCTACAAGGGGATTGAGTTGCTCGAGCTGCCCCCCAATCTGCATGGCATCGTCGCGCTCGTCCTGCTCAAGATGCTTGAGCGGCTCGGGCCGCTCGGCCCGGCGGTGAGCGTTGAACGCTATCACACCATGATGGAGGCGGTCAGGCTGGTGTTCGCAATGCGCGATACCTTCGTCGCCGATCCCGACAAGGCCAAGGTGCCCGTCGATTTCATGCTTTCGGATGCGTTCGCGGACGAACTCGTGAGCCGCATCGACCGCCGGGCACGCAAGGCGGACCTCGGGCAGATTCCCAGGCCGAACGGGACCGACACCATCTACATGACGGTCGCCGACGAGAACGGGATGGTGGTCTCGTTCATTAACTCGATTTTTTCAGGCTTCGGCTCCGGCCTCGCCTCGAAGAAGTCGGGCGTCACGTTCCATAACCGCGGGCAGGGCTTCGTCCTCGATCCGAAGCATCCGAACTGCATCGCGCCGGGCAAACGGCCGATGCATACGCTGATCCCGGCCATGGCGATGCAGGATGGCAAGCCGTGGGCCTCATTCGGCGTGATGGGCGCCAACTTCCAGCCCATGGGCCACGTCTACGTCATGACCAACATGCTCGACTACGGGTTCGACCCGCAGGAGGCGCTTGATCAGCCGCGCGTCTTCTTCGAGGGCCAGACGCTCTGGTGCGAGAGCACGGTCCCAGCCGACGTCCTCGAAGGGCTCAAGGCGATGGGGCATCCGGTGGCGATCCGGCCCGATCCCTGGGGTGGCGGGCAGATCATCAAGTTCGACCGCGCCAACGGGACGCTGATCGGGGCCTCGGACCCGCGCAAGGACGGCATGGCGATCGGCTATTGAGGGAGGGACCGATGCCCGCGGCCGATCGCATCGCTGTCCGGCTGCGCATCGAGGGCCGCGTGCAGGGCGTTGGCTTCCGGGCATGGGTCGAGCAGACCGCGATCGGACTTGGCCTCGATGGCTGGGTGCGCAATCGCCGCGATGGCGGCGTCGAGGCTTCGCTCGCTGGCCCGCGTGACGCCGTCGACGAGATGGTCCGGCGATGTCACACGGGCCCACCCGCGGCGCGCGTCGCGATGGTCAAGATTCTCGTGGAGGACGAGCCATCCTCTGAGGGCTTCACCATCCGCGCCACGATTTAAGGCGAATCATGTGGCGTTTTTGCCGCGCTCATCGCACAGGCGATGCGCTATTGCGGTAGGCGGCGGAGGGTGACCGTCCGGACTTGGGGCTTCCGTGAGACCACGCGTCGGGCGCGCCGCTTCCGAGCCGAGGCGCGTTGCGAGCGGGCACATCCTGGCGGGCGAACCTTTGAGACGGCGATGCGAATCTCGGCAAGCAGCCACCTCCGGTGCCGAGGCCGCTCCCGGACAACAGCGATTGAGGTTGGAACGATGAGCTTCCGGAAGAATGGTCTCGCCTGCGCCGCAACGGTGATCCTGGCCCTCGCGATCGCGAGCCCGGCACCGGCTGCCGTGACCGTCACGAACCGCGACGACAAGGATCACAAAGTGACCGTCATCGAGAACGACGGCGCGAGTACGACGGACCATACCCTGAAGCCCAACCAGGTGCTCGAGGGCATCTGCCCCAACGGTTGCGTCATTCGCCTCAACGATAACGAAGAGGACGAGTACGAGCTCGAAGGCTCGGAGGTGGTGTCGATCGAGGAAGGCTATCTCTACTACGACGGTCCCGCCGGGGGCGAGCAGACCAATCAGGGCACGGGACCGCCCACCCAGCCGCCTCCGCAGACACCGCCCGCAAAGAAATAGGGAGCGCCATCGGACGTCGGCGCGGCGCGAAGCGGTCGCGCGCTAGGGCGTGTCACCCTCACGGGCGCCGCCGATTGGAGACGGCGCGCTTACCGGTCGTCATAGGCAGACGCGATTGCAAGCTCCGGCAAGGCGTCGACGCGCCGCGTCGGCCCGAACGTCGACTCGAAGGCCCGGCGCAGCGCCATATCCACCTCGGCCATGGCGACGACGAGGCCGAGATCCGCGAGGCTCGTCACGCCGTGACCGGCGATGCCGCACGGCACGATGCCGGAGAAGTGCTCGAGATCCGGCTCGACGTTGAGGCTCAGCCCATGCAGGCTGATCCAGCGGCGCAGGCGGATGCCGATGGCGGCGATCTTGTCCTCGGCTTGCGCGCCCTTCTCGGGCCGGCGCACCCACACCCCCACACGATCCGGTCGCGTCTCGCCGCGCACGCCGAAATCCGCCAGCGTCGCGATGATCCAGCGCTCGAGCGCGCCGACGAAGGCGCGCACATCGCCGCTGCGCCGGCGGGCGTCCAGCATGACGTATGCGATGCGCTGGCCGGGCCCGTGGTAGGTGTACTGGCCGCCGCGGCCGGCAGAGAAGACCGGGAACCGGTTCGGGGCGAGCAGGTCCGACGGGCGCGCGCTGGTACCGGCGGTGTAAAGTGGCGGGTGCTCGAGGAGCCAGACAAGCTCGGCCGCCCGGCCTTCCGCCACCGCGTCCGCACGCGCGTCCATCACCGCGAGCGCCGCCTCATAGGGGACCGGCGCGTCGCTGACGAACCATTCGACGGCAGGGATTGCATGTGTCGTTTCAACGCCCATCGGCGCGGTCTTAGCGCGGGACCGATCGCCCGGCCAGAGGCGGATCGACAGCGTCGAAAAAAGGCCGTCGGGCGGCTTGTTCCGGCCGGCCGGGTCTGCTAGATGAGCCGCCTGTCTCGATCTGCGGTCGTGGCGGAATTGGTAGACGCACTACCTTGAGGTGGTAGCGCCCAAAAGGCGTGGAAGTTCGAGTCTTCTCGACCGCACCATCGAGCGTCCACGGCAGCGCCGGAACGTCGCTGCCGCGCCAAGAACGCGACGAGCTCCAAAAGGTTGGGTGCTGGCCCCTTAGGCCGGCGGAGGCGCGATGGCGTCTTCGTATCGGTGCCGGCGGGTGATCAGCCGCGCGTGCAGGAAAATGTCGTTCACCGCCTCCCAGGCGGGGCGCGTGATCTCGACATGCGGGGTCCAGTTGCCGAGCTTCTGGTAGGCGGCGAT
>CAYWBX010000226.1:0-5994 GCA_964456015.1 uncultured Hyphomicrobiaceae bacterium
ACGAGAGCGTGACCCTTCCGCGACTGCTCGAGCATCTCGTCAAATTGGTCGATCCAGACTTCGGCCAGCTGATGCGCCGTATGATGGCGAAACACCATCATCGGAGAATCGTTGGTCTCAACGGGATAGGGCATGTTGAGAATTCGTCCGCCGCGCGTGCGCATCCAGATCGGCTGATCGTCGAGCGGCCAGTCGCATTGATAGAGGTAACCGGCTTCCTGCAGGAGATCGAGCGTGACCTTGCTTTGTGACAGCCACGGGCTCATCCAGCCTTTCGGCCTCTCGCCCGTGAAATTGGCGATCACGTCGGTCGCCTCTGCGATGAGCCGCGCCTCGTCCTCCTCGAAGAAGTCGCCCTGCCGTTCGGCGTTGGTGCGGCCATGCGCGACGAATTCGTCGCCACGCTTGAGCATCCGCTCGCCGATCTCGGGATGATACTCGAGAACCATTGAATTGATGTTGTGGGCGAGCGGACAGCCGAGTTCGTCGAAAAGATCGAACATGCGCCAGATGCCGACCCGGTTTCCATAGTCTCGCCAGGCATAGTTGCGCTGAGATTGCGGCGCTGTGCCGGTCGCGCTGTCTGACCCGAGCCCCGCTCCGAAGGCGAAATACTCGATGTTGTTGCAGAAGTAGACGGCGAGCCTCTTCCCGCCCGGCCAGGTGTAATCGCGGCGCTTGGAGATAGGCACGTAGTCGTAGCGATTGTGAGCCGGAAGCTTCATCGGCTGGCGTCCTTCCAAGGTCCGCCGGGGGACAGGCGACCGCTCCAAAGTGTTGCCTTGACGCGGGAGCCTGTCAAACGATGGAGCGCCTGCCCCATGAGCACCGGACTGCTATTGGCGAGGCCGCGAATTGGGTCCACTATGCTGATGTTCGGGCTAAGCGGGAGGACGCGATGAAGTTCGGTCTTCGGTACTGCAACACCGGCCGCTATGTCGATCCCGGCGAAGCCGTGGCGCTTGCGCAGGCCGCGGAAGAGGCCGGCTTCGAATCGTTGTGGACCGTCGAGCACACCGTGGTCCCGGCCGGCTACGGCTCGACCTATCCCTACGACACTAGCGGCCGCATGGCGGGCGGAAAGGACGACATCCCGCTTCCCGATCCGCTCATCTGGATGGCTTACGTGGCTGCCGCGACCAAACGCGTCAAGCTTGCAACCGGCATTCTCATTCTTCCCCAGCACAACCCAGTCGTAGTGGCAAAGCAGGTCGCGACGCTCGATCATCTGTCGAATGGCCGCGTCCTCCTGGGCGTCGGAGTGGGCTGGCTGAAGGAAGAGTTCGATGCCCTGGGCGTGCCCTTCGAGGAACGGGGCAAGCGCACCGACGAATACATTGAGGCCTTGCGGGTCCTTTGGGGGGCGGAGCGACCGAGCTACAAGGGCCGTTTCGTGACGTTCAAGGACGCCTACTGCCGGCCTCAGCCCGTCAACAAGTCTGTTCCGATCATCGTTGGCGGACACTCAGAGGCTGCCGCTCGGCGGGCGGGTCGGCTTGGCGACGGCTACTTCCCCCCGCGCGGGGCTCCCTCCGACCTGATCGCGATCGCGCGCAAGGCGGCACTCGATTCCCGCCGCGATCCTGCCAAGCTTGAGATAACGGCAAGCCTGCCGGCATCTTTCGACGAGATTCCGGCGCTCGCCGCAGCTGGCGTGACGCGACTGTTGGTTCCCGCTTCCGGGATGGCGGGCCTTCCCGTCGTCGTGCGCGGACCCGAGGACGTCAAGAAGTGGCGGGACACGTTAGAGCGGTTTGCAGCCGTTTGAACCTCGCTTTCACTCCGGGCTGCGCCGGCAACCACCTATTTGCCGCACTTGAGCGGCAGACCGCCCTCGGGCATCCATGACCTGCACAAGCGGGCGATTTTCGATGACCGGGCACAGGTGGAAGTTGTGGCGCGACGAGGCAGTCTAGAGGACGAGGTCAATCCGATCGGCGCGGTTCGCAGATCCGGCAACCTGCGGCCTTTGCTGGCTCTGCGGCCGTACCTATTTCGGCATCCGGGGATGATCGCGCTTGCGGCGCTGGCCCTCGTCACGTCGGCCGCCGCCATGCTGAGCTTGCCTGTCGCCGTCCGCCACATGATCGACGACGGCTTCTCGAGCGCCGACCGCGCTAGAATCGACAAGGCATTTCTGGCGCTGATCGGGATCGGAGCGATCATCGCCCTTGCGAGCTCGACGCGTGCCTATTGCGTGAACTGGCTCGGAGAGCGTGTCGTCGCCGACCTTCGCGCTGCCGTTTTCAAACATCTGACGACGCTGGCGCCGTCCTTCTTCGAGCGGAGCCACTCGGGCGAGATCATGAGCCGGCTTGCCGCCGACACCACCCAGGTGAAGGCGGCTGCCGGCACCGCCGTGAGCCAGGCCGTTCGAAATGCGATCATGCTTCTCGGCGCGGTCGCGATGATGTTCGTGACAAGTGCGCGGCTCTCCGTGCTCGTTCTCCTCGCGATCCCGCTGATCGTTTTTCCGCTGATGGCCTACGGTCGCGCGGTTCGCCGTCTGTCGAGAGCGGCCCAGGACACGCTTGCCGACGCAACCGCCTACGCGTCTGAGAACCTCGCGGCGGTACGGACCATGCAAGCCAGCACCAACGAGCCCGAGGTGATTCGCCGCTACCGCAATGCCGTCGAGCGCGCGTTCGATGCCGCACGCTCGCGTCTTCTGGCGCGGTCGGGCTTAACCGCGATGACGATTTTTCTTGTCGTCGCCAGCATCGTCGGCGTGCTCTGGCACGGGGCAGGGCTGGTCGTGCGCGGCGACATATCCGGTGGGACCCTGAGCCAGTTCGTACTCTACGCAATGTTCGCAGGCGGCGCGTTGGCCGAGCTGGCAGAGGTCTGGGGAGAGGTGCAGCAGGCCGCTGGCGCGGCCGAGCGACTCTCCGAACTGCTCGCTGAGCCGCCAGGCATCGTTTCGCCTGCCGCCCCGCGCCCGCTGCCGACGCCGCCGCAAGGCCGGATCGAATTTCGGGGCGTCACTTTTCGATACACAGCCGAGCCGTCGCCTCCGGCGATCAATCAGCTCGATCTCACGATCGAGCCGGGGGAGACCGTCGCCATCGTCGGACCCTCGGGCGCCGGCAAGAGCACCTTGTTTGCGCTACTGCTACGTTTCTACGATCCGACACGCGGCGTGATCGCGATCGACGGGGTTCCTATCGCGGAAGCGAGCCTTCCCGAACTTCGCTCGCGCATCGCTCTGGTCCCACAGGATATCGCGCTGTTCGCCGGCACGATCGCCGAGAACATCCGCTATGGAGCGCCCTCCGCCAGCGATGAACAGGTCCGCATAGCCGCCGCAGCAGCGCAAGCAGACACCTTTATCCGCGCGCTGCCGCAAGGTTATGCGACGCGCCTCGGAGAGCGGGGCATCACGTTGTCTGGCGGCCAGCGCCAACGGATCGCCATTGCGCGCGCGATCTTGCGAAATGCTCCCATCCTGCTTCTCGATGAGGCGACGAGCGCCCTGGATGCGGAAAGCGAAGTTGCGGTGCAACGCGCGCTGGAGCGCGTTATGCACGGCCGCACCACACTTGTGATCGCGCATCGCTTGGCGACGGTGCAGAAAGCGGACCGGATCATCGTTCTGGATCAGGGTCGGATCGTCGAGCAGGGCACGCACGGCGACCTTGTTCGAGCCGACGGACTCTATGCGCGGCTTGCCGAGCTGCAGTTCGGCCTGTCGCGTAAAGCCGCGGAATAGCAGCCACCAGTTACTGTGTCCCGTTCGACAGAAGTTGGGATCGCGCAAGGGGGCCCAAAGTCCCCGAGGCGTCAAAGGTGTCTGCAACAACGGCATCACCAGATGGCGTGCCGCGCTGGAAGCGCGGCACGCATGGCTGCGGCGTCCGGTCGGATCCCTCACTCCGCCTTGATCCCGGCCTCTCTGATGATCTTACCGTAGCGCTCGAAGTCCGCCTTCATCTGGGCCGCCAGAACTTCGGGCGGTCCCGCCGTTGGCCTGAGCGCCACCTTGCGCAGGATGCCTGCCATCTCCTTGTCTTCTTTGGCGATCTTGGTCATCTCGGCCGCCAGCTTGTTCACGATGGCATCCGGCGTGCCAGCCGGGGCAAACACCCCAAACCAGCCGAAGAGATCAATCGCGGGATACTTCTCGCTGATGAGCGGCACGTTCGGATAGTCGGGATGGCGCTCCCTGTCGGCGATTGCCAGCAGTTTGACCTTTCCGCTGGCGACGTGCGGAAACGTGTTCGGATCGGCGTGGAGTTGGACGACCCCGGCAAGAAAATCGGCAAGTGATTCGCCGCCGCCGCGGTAGGGCACGTGCAGAATGTTGACATCGGCCGCGCGCTTGAACATCTCGGCAAAGATATGCCCCATCGAGCCGACCCCCGCCGTGCCCCAGCTGAACTTGCCAGGATTGGCCTTGAGGTGCGCGACGACCTCCTCGACGGAGTTACCTGGCAACGAGGGATGCACCGCGAAGAGCAGCGAACCGGCGGTTAGCATCGTTACCGGCTTGAGGTCCTTGAGCGGGTCATAGGGCGTCTTCCTCAGATGCGGAAGAATGACCATGCTGAGTGCAGGCGTAATTCCGAACGTGTAGCCATCCGGGGCAGCCTTCATCACCGCCTCGAGCCCGATGGCACCGGACGCGCCGCCTCTATGCTCCAGCACGAACTGCTGACCGAGCGACTTCGACAGCCGCTCCGCATATGGCCGCATGGAGTTGTCGGCGGAGCCGCCGGGCGCAAAATTGACGATGACCTTGACCGTCTGTCTGGGCCAGCCCGCTGCGTCCTGCGCGAAAGCCTTGACGCCGACAAACAGGGCGGCACCTGCAACGAAGACGGCCGCGGCGGCCTTGGGCAACTGACGAACCATGTTTCTCTCCCTGCTGATGCCGTGCGCACCATCGTTGTTAAAGATGATCGGATGCACTTCGGCTGCCGCAACGTTACAGGAGGGCCCGGCTACTGACAAACGGCTCACCCGCTGCCGGCAGGAGTCCCGCGGGCAGGCAGAAGTCTGGGCGGCGTCACTCCAATCCGAAGTAGCCGAGAATGAACCGCTGGTAGACTCGTGTCAGCGTTTCGAGGTCGGCAATCGGCACTCGCTCGTCGATGGCATGGATGGTCTCGTTGACGAGCCCGAACTCGATAACCGGGCAGTAGGCCTGGATGAACCGCGCATCCGACGTGCCGCCGCCAGTGGTTAGCGCCGGCTCCCGCCGAAGCTCGTCCCTGACGGCGCGCCGCATTGTGTCGACAAGCGGGCCCGGCTTTGTGAGGAAGACGTCGCCTGTACCGGAAAAGCTGACATCGCAACGCGCATGCACCTCGCGGGCCGCCGCCTGACACTGCTCGCGGACCCATTGCTCGATCGTCGGGCGCCGCCATAGATCGTTGTAGCGTATGTTGAATTTCGCCCGAGCCTCCGCCGGAATGACATTGGTCGCCGTATTCGGAGCCGAGATCACGGTGACCTGCAGGCTCGACGGCTCGAAATTCGCGGTGCCCTGGTCCAGGGAAGTGAACGAAAGCCGGTCGATGATCCGCGCCAGTTTCGGCACGGGATTCTCCGCGAGATGGGGATAGGCAGCATGCCCTTGTTTGCCATGTACGACGACCTCGCCGTTGAGCGAGCCGCGCCGGCCGATCTTGATCTCATCGCCGAGTGCCCTGGGGTTCGACGGCTCGCCTACGATGCAGGCGTCCATTACCTCCCCCTTGTCGCGCATCCACTCGAGAACCTTCATAGTGCCGTTGATCGAGGGGCCTTCCTCGTCTCCCGTAATGAGGAGGCTGATCGACATGTCAGGGCGCGCTCGGTATTTCGCGAGCACGCGCAGTGTCGCGGAAACAAAACAGGCGATTGCCCCCTTCATGTCGACAGCGCCGCGACCGTAGAGGACGCCGTCGTGGATTTCGGCTCCGAAGGGGGGGCGCGTCCAGGCAGATTCGTCGCCGGCCGGGACCACATCGGTATGTCCGGCAAAGCACAGATTCGGCTGCCCGCGACCGAACC
>CAYWBX010000227.1:0-5990 GCA_964456015.1 uncultured Hyphomicrobiaceae bacterium
TTCTTCTCGATGAAGTAGTCGTCCTGCAGCGCGATGCGCTCGAGCTCCATGGCGATTTTCAGGAGCGGCTCGTTCTTGATGCCGAGCAGATCGAGCACCTCATGGCAGCTCTTCTGCATGATTTTCGCACGCGGGTCGTAGTTCTTGTAAACGCGATGGCCGAAGCCCATCAGCAGCACGTTGTCTGTCTTGTCCTTTACGCGCTTGACGAACTGCGGGATCTTGTCGACCGAGCCGATCTCCTGCAGCATATTAAGAACGGCCTCGTTGGCGCCGCCGTGCGACGGTCCCCAGAGGCTCGCAATTCCGGCGGCGATGCACGCGAACGGATTTGCGCCGGAAGAGCCCGCGAGCCGAACTGTTGACGTCGAGGCGTTCTGCTCGTGATCGGCGTGTAGGATCATGATGCGGTCGAGCGCCTTGGCGATGGTCGGGTTGACGACGTAGGGCTCGCAAGGCACCGCGAAGCACATCTGCAGGAAATTCGATGCGTAATCGAGATCGTTGCGCGGATAGATGAACGGCTGCCCGATCGAATACTTATAGGCCATCGCCGCGATGGTCGGGATCTTGGCGATCAGCCGGTGCGACGCGATCATGCGATGCGTCGGGTCATGAATGTTCGTCGAGTCGTGATAGAATGCTGAAAGCGCGCCGACGACGCCGCAAATCACCGCCATCGGATGAGCATCGCGCCGGAAGCCGGTGTAGAAGCGGGTGAGCTGCTCGTGCACCATGGTATGGTGCGTAATCGTATGGCGGAACTTCTCGAGCTCCGCCTTGTTCGGCAACTCCCCATTCAGCAGCAGGTAGCACACCTCGATGAACGTCGATTGCTCGGCAAGCTGCTCGATCGGGTAGCCGCGGTAGAGGAGCACGCCCGCCTCGCCGTCGATGTACGTGATCTTCGAGGAGCAGTTGGCGGTCGAGGTGAAACCGGGGTCGTAGGTGAAGCAGCCAGTCTCGCGGTAGAGCCGAGTGACGTCCACCACATCGGGGCCGATGGTGCCGGAGCGGACGGGCATCTGCACTTGCTTGTTGTTGATCAGCATCGTGGCCGACCGGCTCGCGTCCGCCGTTTTTGCGCCGTCCTGTGCGTTCATAGCTGTCTTCCTTCGCTTGCGTTCCCTGGCGCCTCGCGGTCGCCGCCCTCTGCCGACCGTGCCCGCCTCGGCCCCCAAATCTCGCTTATAATTACAGCATATACCGCGCCGCAGCGAAACAGAAGCAGGTGCGATGCAAACCTGCCGATAATTGGCTTCAACCTTTCTGCAGCCGCCTTGGGACAGGACGCGGCCGACAATGATCGCATGAAGGGCGGCGGCGTGCCGCCGTCCGCGATGCCCCCTGGGCTGTCACGGCCGGGGTCAGCCGGCCTGGTCCTCGAGCCGGGCGAGCGTCTCCTCGCGCCCGAGTACGGCCATGACGTCAAAGACGGGGGGCGACACGGACTTGCCGGTCAGCGCCGCTCGCATCGGTTGTGCCAAATTGCCGAGCTTCAGGCCCGTCGCCTCGGCATGCGCACGGACGGCGGCCTCCAGTGTTGCCGGCTCCCAAGGATCGACGGACCGAAGGTGGCGGATCAGTCCGGCGAGCACGCCTTTCGTTTCAGGCGTGATCTGCTTGGCAGCCTTGTCATCGAGCTTCAGCGGCCGCTTCGCAAGGATGTACAACATTCCGGCCGCCAGCTCCGGCAGCGTCTTGGCCCGCTCTCTGAGACTGGGGATGGCGGCGACGAGCCTCTGGACACCGGCGGCTTTGAGGGCGGCGAAGAGGTCGCTGCCCGTTTTGAGATCGGGCCGCAGTCCCGCCACCTCCCGCATCAGCGCAACGTCCGGACGGGGCGGCGCTTTCGGATCGAGGCTCGCCGTCATCGCCTCGAGCGTACCGATGGAATTCAGGCAAGCCTCGAGATGACGCAGGAGATCCGGAATCGACGCGGCGCGAATGTAGTGGGCGTTGACGTCGGCGAGCTTGGCGAAATCGAAGCGGGCGGGCGACTTGTTGATGTCGGCGATGTCGAACCACTGGATCGCCTGCTCGGTCGAAAAGATTTCGTCGTCGCCGTGGCTCCATCCGAGCCGGGCGATGTAGTTGCGAATGCCCTCCGGCAGATAGCCCATGGCGCGGTAGTCCTCGACGGCTTGCGCGCCATGCCGCTTGGAGAGCTTGGCGCCGTCCGCTCCGTGGATGAGCGGGATATGCGCGAAGACGGGGATTTTCCAGCCCATCGCCTCGTAGATCTGTGTCTGGCGGGCGGCGTTGTTCAAATGGTCGTTGCCGCGGATGACGTGCGTGACGCCCATATCGTGATCATCGACGACGACGGCGAGGTTGTAGACCGGCGTCCCGTCGCTTCTGAGGATGATCAGGTCGTCGAGCTGGCTGTTCTGGAAGACGACGCGCCCCTGCACCTTGTCATCGATGATCGTCTCTCCCTCGCGCCGCGTCTTGAGGCGTATGGACGGTTTGACCCCGGGTGGAGCGTCCTTCGGATCTCGGTCGCGCCAGGGACTTTCGATCGTCTGCGGCCCCCTGGGCGGCCGGCCCTCGCGTCGCGCGGCCTCCCGCTCGGCGGCGATTTGCGCACGCATTGCGTCGAGTTCGGCGGGCGTCAAATAGCAGTTATAGGCTTTTCCGCTGGCCAGGAGCTCGCGCGCGACCTCGGCGTGGCGCGCCGAGCGGGCGAACTGGTACACGATGTCCCCGTCCCAGTGGAGGCCGAGCCACGTAAGCCCGTCGATGATCGCTCGCGTTGCCGCCGGCGTCGACCGTTCGCGGTCCGTATCCTCGATCCTGAGCAGGAATTTGCCGCCCATGCGCCGGGCGTAGAGCCAGTTGAAGAGAGCGGTGCGCGCCCCGCCGATGTGCAGGTATCCGGTCGGCGAGGGCGCAAAGCGCGTAACGACGGGTTCGGTCATGGGTCGGGGAGGTCGCAGATTGTGCACGCCTGTCAAGGCTCGGGCGCGATGTAGCATACTTCTGGTCTCTGCAAAGCATGCCGTCGCCGATTGCCGGGGCTCTGGCGGCCGCCGCTGCAACCAGGGGCGGCGGCCGCTTGGCGCTTGGGGAAGAATTTGCTAGGGGCGCGCACCAGGCGGGCGCTTTGCTGGCGCCGCCGACGGAGAGGATGCCATGACCGACGCAGCGTCACCCGCCACCGCGGCCGGTCGCGACTTCATTCGCGACATCGTCGAGGCCGACCTTAAAGCCGGCCGCTGCAAGCAGGTCGTCACGCGCTTTCCGCCCGAGCCCAACGGCTATCTGCACGTGGGTCATGCCAAATCGATCTGCCTGAACTTTGGGATCGCCGAGGAGTTCGGAGGGCGTTGCCACCTGCGCATGGACGACACCAATCCGACCAAGGAGGAGCAGGCCTACATCGATGCGATCAAGCGCGACGTCGCTTGGCTCGGCTTTGACTGGGGCGAGCATTACTACCACGCCTCGGACTACTTCGAGCAGCTCTATGACTGGGCGATCCACCTCATCAAGGCGGGCAAGGCCTATGTCGACGACCAGAGCCAGGAGGAAATGCGGCGCACCCGCGGCACACTGACCGAGCCGGGCGTCAACAGTCCCTTTCGCGATCGCACCGTCGCCGAGAACCTGGATCTCTTTGAGCGCATGCGGGCGGGCGAGTTTCCGAACGGCGCCCGTGTGCTGCGCGCCAAGATCGACATGGCGAGCGGCAACATCAACCTTCGCGATCCCGTGCTCTATCGCATTCTGCACGCGGAGCATCCGCGCACCGGCAGGACCTGGTGCATCTACCCGAGCTACGATTACGCCCATGGCCAGTCGGACGCCATCGAGGGCGTGACGCACTCGATCTGCACGCTCGAGTTCGAAGACCACCGGCCGCTCTACGACTGGTTCCTCGACAATTTGCCGGTCCCGTCTCGGCCGCGCCAGTACGAGTTCGCGCGCCTCAACATGACCCACACCGTTCTATCGAAGCGGGTGCTGACGGAGCTGGTGCGCGGCGGCCATGTGGCTGGCTGGGACGATCCCAGGATGCCGACCATCGCCGGCATGCGCCGGCGCGGCGTACCGCCGGAGGCGATCCGGGACTTCGTCCGGCGCGTGGGCGTTGCCAAGGCCAACAGCGTCGTCGATTACGGCATGTTCGAGTTCTCCGTTCGCGAGCACCTCAACAAGGCAGCCGAACGGCGTATGGCCGTGCTGAGGCCGCTCAGGCTCATCATCGAGAATTACCCGGAGGGGCAGGTCGAGGAACTGGAAGCCGTCAATCATCCCGAGAATGCCGCCGCCGGAACTCGCAAGGTGAAGTTCGCGCGCGAGCTCCTGATCGAGCAGGACGACTTCATGGAGAACCCGCCGAAGAAATTCTTCCGGCTATCGCCGGGTCGGGAGGTGCGCCTGCGCTATGCCTACCTGGTGACATGTCGCGAGGTCGTCAAGGACGCTGCGGGCAGGGTCGTCGAGGTCCGGTGCACCTATGATCCGGCGACGCGCGGCGGCAATGCGCCGGACGGCCGCAAGGTTCAGGCGACCATTCATTGGGTCTCGGCCTCGCACGCGGTCAAGGCCGAGGTGCGGCTCTACGATCATCTCTTTGCAAAACCCGATCCGGATGTCGCAAACTTCGCGGCCGACCTGAACCCGCGCTCGCTTGAGGTGATCGACGGCGCCATGCTGGAGCCGTCGATCGTGGCGTCCAATTGCGAGGCACCCGTGCAGTTCGAACGCCTCGGCTACTTCTGTCGCGATCCCGATTCGCGACCGGACGCGCCGGTCTTCAATCGCACGATCGGTTTGCGTGATACGTGGGCCAAGGTCTCGGCGGCAGCAACCGGTGGCTCGAGGAAGCCGGCTTGAACTGCCGCAGGCATCTCAAAGGGATGACTGACAGTCTCCCGCGATTGCGCTCCCGACGATCAGATCCCCCGTTCGCGATTGTGTGCGCCCGGATCGCGCGCGACCGATGGAATCTGACCCCGCGTGAGCCCGATGTCGCGCAGAGTGCGATCGCTGAGGCGCTCAAGTACCCGCACCGTGGCGCGGCGCCTGATCCAGGCTTGGTAGCGCTGCCAGACCATGCGACCATGTCCCGCCAGATGGACGAGCGACGGACTGCGGGTGGTAGCCGTCTCCGCGGCGTAGGTGGCATTGCTCATGATTTGTCTCCAACTCTGTCTGGTTGTCATCTCACCGCCGGGGGCGACTGCGCCGGCGTGGATGCAGTATGCTGGAGGGCCCTGACAGCGTGCTGTCAGGAGGCGACCGTGGGCCGCGAAGGCTCCTGACAGGACGGTGTCAGGAGCGTTTGTTGAGACTGCGCCCAGAGGTTCCGACGGGAGAAGGCGCCATGCGCCGAGCCGACCGGCTGTTCGAGATCATTCAGCACATGCGCCGCCGCCCGACCGTTCGCGCGCGCGAGCTCGCGGATGCGCTGGAGGTATCGGAACGAACGGTCTACCGCGACATCCGCGACCTCATGGCGACCGGCGTTCCGATCGAGGGCGAGGCCGGTGTCGGATACGTTCTGAAGGCGGGGTTCGATCTGCCGCCGCTGATGTTTAAGGAGCAGGAGATCGAGGCGCTGGTGCTTGGCGCCCGCATGGTCGAGTCCTGGGCCGATTCGGAACTCGCCATTGCTGCAACCGATGCCATTGCCAAGATCGAGGCTGTCATTCCAGAGGCGTTGCGCGCGTACATGGCGAATACCGCCCTGCTTGCGCCTTCGGCTTACGGCATCGAACCGATCACGTGCGATCTCGCCGAGCTGCGTCAGGCCATTCGCAGCCGACAGAAGGTGCGCTTTCGTTACACCGACGTCTTGCGCCGGCCGAGCGAGCGGACGGTGCGACCGCTGTCGCTCGCCTTCTTCGGTCCTGTGTGGATCCTGGCGGCCTGGTGCGAGCTCAGGGACGACTTCCGCACCTTCCGGGTCGACCGCATCGAGCGGTTCGCGGCGACGGGGGAGCGCTTCCGGCCAGAACGCGGAAAGACCCTGCAGGATTTCC
>CAYWBX010000228.1:0-5980 GCA_964456015.1 uncultured Hyphomicrobiaceae bacterium
GCTGGCCGAGGCGCGCAAGAAGCTTGCGCAAGAGGCGCTGTCGGTGCGGTTTCTGCCGGAGGCCGGCGCAGCGCCAGATGCGCTTTCGCTCGTGCGCGCCGCAGTGCAATGCTTCGGCGGCATCGACTGCGTCGTGAACATCGTTGCGATCGACGAGCAAGAGCTGCAATCGGCAGCCGACGCGGAACGCCAGATCGGTGACCTGCTCGCGCTGCCATGCCTTGCCACGCGCATTGCCGCAAACCGCATGAGAGTGATGCGCACCGCGGGCTCGATTCTCAACATCGTCACGAGCACGAGGGCGCTCTCGCGACGCGGCAAGGCCGCCGCGGACGTGGTGCGGGGACTGCTCGGCGCCTTCACGCGCGCGGAGGCGCGGACCTGGGCCGCCGACGGCATCCGCGTCAACGCCATCGCGCCCGGACTTTCGGACGCTGCGCCATCGACCCGCCTTTCGCTCGGCCCCGATGTGGCGACGCTCGCCGTGCATCTGGCCGCCGGCCGCGAGCACGCGCTGACCGGCCTCACATTCGAGGCGTATGCGGCGTGATGTCGTCGATCCCGTGCCACAACGGAACCCGAGGCCAGAAAGGATTGACCACGCCGGTTCATGCAACCGCAACAACTCTGCCGTAGCCTGACCGGTGCCAGTCGCGAACAGTCGGCTGCTCAAGAGTTGACGGGAAGTTGCGACGCCCGATGCGAAGCGCCGCCGCGGCGCACGGCATCGGGCGGCTTCCCGATTTGCCGAGCCAGAGGCGGGCCCAGACATGTTCAGATGCGCGTCAGCGCCGTCTCGGCGAGGACCGTGGCAAGCACGATCCAGCCGACGAACCGGTTGGACTTGAAGCGCTTCAGGCAGTTGGCGGGATCCCCCAGATCGAGGGTTTTGACCTGCCAGGCGAGCACCGCTGCGGCGAGCGCCAGGCCCGAGACCGTTACCAGTCCCGGCCGCAGTCCGGCTGCCAGCATGGCGGCCGCCCACAGACCCAGCGCACCGGCGTAGAAGACCGCGAGCCAGGGACGGGTCGCCTCGCCGAAGCGGATCGCGGTCGACTTCAGCCCCATGGCGAGGTCGTCCTCCTTGTCCTGGTGGGCGTAGATGGTGTCGTAACCGATGGTCCAGAGCACGGCGCCGGCGTAGAGCAGGACCGGCGCCAACTCGATCTCGCCGCGCACGGCGGTCCAGCCGACCAGCGCGCCCCATTTGAAGGTGAGCCCCAAGACAAGCTGCGGCCAGTACGTAAACCGCTTCATGAACGGATAGATCGCAACCAGCGCCAGCGAGGCAATGCTGAGCGCGATGGTCGTCGGATTGAACTGGATCAGCACCAGGAATCCGATGAGGCAGAGCGCGAGCATGAACGCCTTGGCTTGCCTGACGCTCACCTGGCCGGAAGGAATCGGACGATGCCGCGTGCGCGCGACGCCGGCGTCGAAGTCACGGTCGACGATGTCGTTATAGGTGCAGCCGGCGCCGCGCATGACGAACGCGCCGATCAAGAAAAGCGTCGCATACCAAAGGCTCGGCAGAAAGAGTCCGCTCGCATGGCTCGCCAATGCCTGCGACCACCAGCAGGGGAAGAGGAGCAGCCAGGCGCCGATCGGCCGGTCGAAGCGCGCAAGACGCAGATAGGGGCGCAACGGCGCGGGCGCCAGCCGGTCCACCCAGTTGCCGGGGGCCGCGTCGGGGACGATCGGAGTCTGAAGTTCGGGAGCGGACGTCATGGCGAAACGATACGCGGACCGGCATGCCGGGGCCAGCAGGCGGCCACCGGTCGCCGCGGGCGCGTTGGCGGCGACGGGCTCCATGCCGCAACGACGCGGCAGACAGGCAACAGCCACATGGCCCAAAGCCTCGATTTCCCTGCCCTGAGACACATTTTAACCGGCCATTAACCTGCACCTCCAAAGCATTGGTGCAGCAAGTCATTCCGATTCGTCCGGGCAGACGGATCAACTTGCTGACTGAGAAGAGAGAAATGGAGAAAGCAAATGGCCAAGGCCGTACGTTCGACGAAGACAAAGCCGACGCGGAAGACGACGCGCAAGAGCAAAGCGGTGACGAAGTCCCGCAGCGTCAAGCGCTCGGGCAGCGCCCGCCGCGCCACGACGAAGGCGAAGACCTCGCGCAAGACCGTGAGGAAATGACTGGATCGGCTCGCGGGACCCCGTCGCCGGGGACCTGCAGCCCGTTGGACGCCTCGGCCGGATCGTCGCACCTCACGACGACCGGCCGACGTGCTTCATGGACGCGACAAGTGCGTTGAGAACGACCGGCGCGCCAATTGACGCTCTCGGCCCCGATCCATAGTTTGCGGCGCAACTCGCCGCCGCACGGGTCGGCGGTGCAGATGGAAGCGTAGCCGCGCCATGACAGCTCCCATTCCAGCCGAAGAGATCGCCGCTGCGCCGGAGGCGCGCGCCTGGCCGTTCGAGGAGGCGCGACGGCTCATTGCGCGGCTCGAGAAGCTGCCGGACGGCGCGGACAAGACCGTGGTCTTCGAGACCGGCTACGGGCCGTCGGGCCTGCCGCATATCGGCACGTTCGGCGAAGTGGCGCGCACCAGCATGGTGCGGCACGCCTTCGAGGTGCTGACAGGGGGCCGCCGGAAGACGCGCCTCGTCTGCTTTTCGGACGACATGGACGGCTTCCGCAAGGTGCCGGGCAACGTGCCGAACCAGGAGATGCTCAAGGCCTACATCGATACGCCGCTGACCATGGTGCCCGACCCGTTCGACACCGGGCATCCGAGCTTCGCCCACCACAACAACGCGCGGCTCAGGAAATTTCTCGATCAGTTCGGGTTCGACTACGAATTCCTGTCCGCGACCGAGGTTTACAAGTCCGGCGCCATGGACCGGACGCTGCTCAGGATGCTCGAAGTCTACGACAAGGTGATGGAGATCATCCTGCCGACGCTCGGGCCGGACCGGCGCGCCACCTATTCGCCGTTCCTGCCGATCTCGCCGAGGACAGGCAAGGTGCTCTACGTGCCGATGATCGAGCGTCACCCGAAGCGGGGGACGGTGGTCTATATCGACCCCGACACCGGCCAGAAGGTGGAGACGACGGTCACCGGCGGCGCCGTCAAGTGCCAATGGAAAGCCGACTGGGCGCTCAGGTGGGCGGCGCTCGGCGTCGACTACGAGATGGCGGGCAAGGACCTGATCGACTCGGTGACGCTGTCGTCCAAGATCTGCAAGGCGCTCGGCGGGACGCCTCCTGAGGGTTTCAACTACGAACTCTTTCTCGACGACAAGGGGCAGAAAATCTCGAAGTCGAAGGGCAACGGACTGACCATTGAGGAGTGGCTCAAGTACGCGAGCCCGGAAAGTCTGTCGCTGTTCATGTACCAGAAGCCCAAGACCGCCAAGCGGCTCTATTTCGACGTCATTCCGCGTGCCGTCGACGAATACCTGACGTTTCTCGCCAAGTTCCCGTCGGAGGATGCGAAGGCGCGCCTTGAGAACCCGGCCTGGCACATCCACAGCGGCAAGCCGCCGGCAGCCGAGCTGCCGATATCGTTCGGATTGCTGCTCAACCTCGTCTCAGCATCAAACGCCCACGACAAGGACGTGCTGTGGGGCTTCATCAAGCGCCATGCCCCCGACGCCAGCCCGGAGAAGTACCCGCTGCTCGACCATCTGGTCGGCTACGCGATCGCCTACTACGACGATTTCGTCAAACCGACGAAAGTCTTCCGCAGACCGACCGAGGCCGAAGCGAAGGCGCTCTTGGCGCTCGATGCCGCGCTCGCCAAGGCGCCGGCCGGGGCACGTGCGGAAGAGCTGCAGAACCTCGTCTACGAGGCCGGCAAGGCGCACGGCTTCGCGGAGAACCTGCGCGGCTGGTTCCAGGCGATCTACGAGGTGCTGCTCGGCCAGACGCAAGGGCCGCGCTTCGGATCGTTCATCGAGCTCTATGGCGTGATGGAAACCCGCGCGCTGATCGCGCGCGCGCTCAAGGGCGAGCTTGCCGCAGCGTAACGTCGAGAGCCTTGTCCCTCAGCGGATGAGACCTCCGGCGGCGCGCGGCGGGCACCGGCTTCAGCCGCGTGAAGCGGGCCCGCATCAGATGTGCCGGCCGGCCTTGGCCCAATAGGGATCTCGAAGGCGGCGTTTGAAGATCTTGCCCGAGTCCTCGCGCGGCAAACCGGTACGGATCTCGATTTCACGTGGAACCTTGTAGCCGGCGAGGCGCTCGCGGAGAAAGGCGCGAATGGCTTCGGGCGTAAGGGCGGCGCCCGGCACCGGTTCAACGACGGCCAGCAGCGTCTCGCCCATCTCAGCATCGGGGACGCCGAAGACGGCGCAATCCTTCACGCCCGGCATGGAGACGGCGACGCTCTCGATCTCGGCGGGATAGATGTTGACGCCGCCCGAAATCACCATGTCGCGCTTGCGGTCGCACAGGAACAGGTAGCCGTCCGTGTCGAGGTAGCCCATGTCGCCGCAGGTGACGAGGTCGCCGCGGCCGACCTCGGCGCGCTTCTCAGGCTGGTTGTGATAGGTGAAGTCCGGATAGTAGGACAGGCGCGCGAAGACCTCGCCGACCGTATTCGGCGGCAGTTCGCGGCCGGCCTCGTCCTGGATGGAGAGCGTGGCGCCCGGCGTCGCGCGGCCGACGGAGCCGGGCTTCTGCAGCCATTCCGGAGACGAGATGATGGTCACGGCGCCAATCTCCGTGGCGCCGTAATATTCCCAGATGATCGGCCCCCACCAGGCGATCATGGCGCGCTTGATGTCGGGCGGGCAGGGGGCGCCCGCGTGGATGACGTAGCGCAGCGAGGAAATGTCGTAGCGCCGGCGGGTGGCCTCGGGGAGCTTCATGAGACGCACAAACATGGTCGGCACCATGAACGTGGTCGTGATGCGGTGCCGCTCGATCAGCGCAAGGCATTGCTCGGCGTCGAAACGCGGCATGAGAACGAGGCAGTCGGCGACACGGACGGCGCGCAGCGCGAACGAGTTGGGGGCGGAATGATAAAGCGGCCCCGGCATCAGGGCGCGCACGCCCGGGTCGAGCCCGTTGACCATGCGGCGGGCCTCGTCGATGCCTTTCTGCTGCTCAGGCGTCGGCGGCAGACGACGGACGCCCTTGGGCCTGCCGGTGGTGCCAGACGTGTAGATCATACTCTGGGTCGGCGGCATCGCGGGGCCGGAGTAGGGAAGCTGGCGACGGAGCCATTCCTGCCAATCCGCAACTTGATGCGACGCCGTCGCCGCCTGAGACGCGGCTGGCGCATAGGCGGCGCGCACCTCGGCGGGAACAGCGACAGCGACCACCGTGATCCCGGCGAGAACGGCGCGATCAAGGGGCCCGAGAAGGTCGGTGTGGGCGACAAGCACCTTCGGGCGGCAGTCCGCAAGGACGTAGGCGATCTCATCGGGCGCAAAGTGCCAGTTCAGGGGCACCGCGTAAGCGCCGAGACGGACGGCGGCAAGCGAGGCGACGAGGAATGGGAAATCGTTGCGCATGAGGATCGCCACGCAATCGCCCTGACCGACGCCGGCCGCGGCGAAGCCCGACGCCGCCCGAAGAACGGCGTCGTCGAACTCTGCGGCCGACATGCCGCGACTGCCGCTGAGCAAGCCCCTGGCCAGATCATCTGTTGCCATGTCGATGCCTTTCGACCACCTCTCGTCCCCACGCCGGTCGCGCTGATCTCACATGCCGGCGCACAGGGTTGCAAGCGAAGCGCGCTCGGCTAAGTTGCGGGGCCACGTGCAGCACGGAAAGGCCCGTCCATGGCTGAAGACTCCGTCGTCGTCACACGCCAGGGCGCGGTGGCGATCGTCAGGCTCAACGAGCCCAAGTCGATGAACGCCCTGTCGATGCCGGTCCGCGACGGCTTGAAGCGGGCTTCCGACGACCTTCTCGCCGATGAGGAGGTGCGCGCCATCGTGCTGACGGGCACTGGCAGCGCGTTCTCGGCGGGTGGCGACATCCGCATGATGGGACAGAAGCGAGCGCCGG
>CAYWBX010000229.1:0-5973 GCA_964456015.1 uncultured Hyphomicrobiaceae bacterium
GGACTTCTCTGGGCGTGGATCAACATGCCCGGCGGACTTTACGGAACGCTCTAGCTGCTCGGCATCGCCTATTTCACCGTACTGCTGCCGCTCGGCGTGCGCACCATCGCCGGGGTGGTCCTGCAAATCGACAAGAGCCTCGAAGAGTGCGCGCGCGTCTGCGGAGCCGGGTGGGGCTACCAGATGCGCACCGTCACGTTGCCCCTCCTCAAACCCGGCGTGATCGCAGCCTGGATGCTGCTCTTTGCGGCATCCGTGCGCGAGGTTGGAGCCTCGCTGCTTCTCATGGGACCGCACTCGAAGGTCATAGGTCCGTCAATCGTTGCAACCTGGGCCAACTCGGGGACGCAGCTCACGGCCGCCATGGCTCTCATTCAGACCGCGGTCGTCATGGTTGCGCTGATCATCCTCTTCCGGGTCACTGGCAGCACAAGAAGGGAGCTTTCGTGAAAGGTTCTGATGGTTCCTCGGCGCGCATCGAGGTCGAGGATCTGGTCGTGCGATATGCGGGAGATGTCGTCGCCGTCAACGGCGTCAGCTTCCGCGTGGGACCGGGTGAGCATGTCACGCTGCTCGGTCCGTCAGGCTGCGGCAAGACGACGACGCTGCGGGCCATTGCCGGACTGGAGCCGCCGTCGGGAGGGCGGATCGGCATCGAAGGGCGCACGATGTATTCCGCGCGAGAGAGGATCAACGTCCCGGCCGAGAAGCGCGGCGTCTCCATGGTGTTCCAGTCGTACGCGGTCTGGCCCCACATGAGCGTGTTCGACAACGTCGCCTACGGCCTGCGGGTTCGCCGGCTGAGCGCGGCGGACGTCAAGAAGGAGGTGGAGCGCGCGCTCGAGCTGGTGCAGATGCGCCATCTGGCCGACCGCGCCGCCTCCAAGCTCTCGGGCGGACAGCAGCAGCGCGTGGCTCTTGCGCGCGCGATCGCCTTCTCGCCGACGGTCGTGCTCTTTGACGAACCGCTTTCCAACCTCGACGCCAAGCTACGCGCCGAAATGCGCGTCGAGCTGCGGGAACTGCAGAGCCGGCTCGGCATCACCTCGGTCTATGTGACGCACGATCAAGAGGAGGCGCTTGCCATCTCGGATCGTGTGATCGTCATGAATGTGGGCGTGATCGAGCAGATTGGCACCCCCGAGCAAATCTACAACCGGCCGAAGAACCGCTTCGTCGCAGACTTCGTCGGCTCGGCCAACCTGATCAATGGCCGTGTGAAGGGAACGCCTGTCAACGGTCGGGTTGCATTCGAAACCGCGGGCGGCGCGGTGCTGGAAGTGGTGGCGCCTTCCGCATTGTCGGGCCGGGAAAGCGAGATCGCCGTCAGAACCGCATACATCGGGATGGGCGGCGATGCCGCGTCAGGAGGCAATCGCATGCCGGGGCGGATCCGCCAGCGCATGTTCCATGGCGACTTCGTCCAGTATGTCGTCGAGACCGCTTCGGGAGCCATCCTGGTGCGGCAACCGCCCGTCACTCTCGTCGACGAAGGGACCGAGGTCACGCTGTCGCTGCCACCGGAGTTCTGCGTCCTGCTGGAAGCCTGAAGCCTGCCCGTCGACAAGCCCACGCGTTTCTGCAGACCGGATTTGCTCAGGATCAAATGGTGCGCCAGGCCATGACCTAGGGTCTACTTCGCGCAGCAAAGCACCAAACAGGAGGTGCACGCCATGGCAGCGTCGAGCGCCGCGACTTTCGATCGTCTGAAGGACGAGATTCAGGGTGTGCGCTATCGGGACGCGACCCGAACGTTCTGCCGTCTGGTCACCGAAGAGCGAAACTCGCTCCAGAGCGCCATTCACGCGTCGATCGCAGCCGCCGCGCCCTACGTGCAGGTGCCGGCGCACTTGATGCGGCTGCCGACCGGCGAGTTGCGCGGGGTCAACTACGATCACACCATTCTCGGCTGGCGCGGCGCCATCTATCTCATGAACGAGCTCGAGGGGTCGCGCGGCATCCTGCCGAGCGTGCAGGCCATCTGGTACGTGCCGCAAGGTCTCAACGTGTGGGAACAGGTCATCTGCGAGTTTCCAGGCCATTACGCGCGCGACGCCGAACAGTGCAACCGCAAGTCGCCCGGCTCGGATCCGCAGCACGACCGCTTCGACGGTCCGGCATGGAACCCGCCAAAGATCTACTTCGAGGATCACGGCCCGATCCTGGACGGACCGGCCGAAGAACGGCTGCGCCGGCTCAACTGGGCGATCGCAGAAGGCAACAAGGCCGAGGCCTACGGACTCTTCCTCGGCCTCGCCCAGGACCCGGAGCACCGCGAACGGCTCAAGGATGCAATCCTGTTCGCAGGCATCATCGACCTGCAGGACACGTTGATCAATCGCGGCGGCTATCAGAACATCGGCCACAAGGCGCTGCGTGCGCGGGCTCTCGTCGACATCGCCGATTATCTCGGATGGGAGAATGCGCACGAGCTCTTCTACACGGTGGTGCCCGACCTCGGATGTTCGCCGCGGCTTTACGGTCTTTGGACCGAGATCAGCAACATCTGCCGCATGGAGCTGCCGAATTCCGCAGCGGTCGCGAAGCGCACCGAGAAGCCGGTGACCGAGGGCGAGCTCGACGCGCTGACGGACGTGCTCCTGTGGGGCAGCCCCTACGATGTGAATTCGTACATCCTGCGCCTCTTCCGACGCGGTGCCGGCATTCTCGATATCGGCGATGCGGTGATGGTCGCCTATCAGCGGTACTTCATCGATGTGCTCGAAAATCCGCACGCATTCCTGCATCCGACGCACGCTCTCGACTATCTCAATGTCGTCCTGTCGTGGGCGCGTCGCTTTGACAATCCGCATCAGGTCAAGGCCATTTTCATGGCCGCGCGCTTCATGAACGACAGCATCCGCTCGAATGCGATGTTTCCGCGCGATCCCGCCTATGCGCTCGAACCGCGGCACGCCTACAGGGCCTGGGCGGACTCGATTCCGGTCGACCGGCTGCTGGAGGCCATCAAGGAGCAGGCTCTGCTGCAGGATGCGCCGCGTGCCTGCGCTCTGGTCGATTCCTATCTGGCAAGAACCACAGAGCGGACCCGCCTGCTCCAGACCATCACGTTCGCCGCTTGTCATTGGCAGAACGATCCGCATGTGATGCGGAATTGCGCGTCTTCGCTCGAAGAGTATCGCTGCAACTCGACCTCACGCCGGGACGACATCATCCGCGGCTACATCAAGCACCAATCCCGTTACATCAAGCGGGCCCAGACCCACGACTGCTATCGCGTCTATGTCGAGCACTTCGAACCGGCAATCGCATGAGGCCGCGTCATGGACGACCTGCAATCGCACCTCGATCGGGTATGGCGCACGCGCAACGCCGCGGCTGAGACCCTGGCCCTCGTCGAGGAGCAGGTGCGGCAGGCCATTCGCGGCGCCTCCGTGGCAGAGTTGGCGGCCCTGATCGAGCTCTACGCGCCGTCGCTGTCGGCCGGTCCTGAATGGACGAGGACCTTCGACCCGCTGATCGAGCGGCTGTGGTTCTGGGCCGACGACGAAACGATGGCGGGCCTGGCGGCGCATTTCGCTGCCAAGGGCGCGCCGTGGGTGGCGGTCACCCATGCGCTCTCGAAAGAGAACGGGGCGCGCGTGCGCGGGAGCATCAGGCAGCCTGCGTGGGCACGCCTGCCCGCATTCGGAATTGTCTGAAGTCCGCCTCGAGCGCTGAGTGGTCCACGGCCGGGAGGCGGCCCCGCGCATATCGCCTTCACCGGCGCCCTGTCGTCCAAGCTTGGGGTTGGAAGGGCGAGTGGCGAACGGGCCTTGCCGGGCCGATTCTTTGCGAGGCTGGCGGCTGACGAGATGTTTTCCGCCTCGGTTCCCATGCTAGCCTGTCGCTCCAATCAATCGCCACCGCGAGAGCAGGAGCCATGGCCGAGGCTGCGTCATCCAACGCGATCGAAATCGAGATCCAGGAAAGGTTCACCTTCGCCGGCGGGGTCGCTTTCGGTGCTGCTGGCGCCTACGAGCGCCTCAAGGGCCGGGCCAGGTTCCGCGTCGATCCCAAGGCGCCGGCCCAATCCGGCATCTGCGACATCGAGCATGCCCCGGTCGATGACGACGGCATGGTTCGCTTCACCAGCGACATATCGATCCTGAAACCGGTCGACATGACGCGCGGCAACGGGCGGCTGTTCTTCGACTGGGGCAATCGCGGCAACATCCGCTGCCTCCAGTTCTTCAACGACGCGCCGGGCTCGAACGACCCGAGGACGCTCGAGCATGCCGGCAACGGCTTTCTCATGCGACGCGGCTATACGGTGGTCTGGGCGGGCTGGCAGGCCGATCTGTTGCCGGGCGGCGACCGGTTCCTGCTCGACGCTCCGGTCGCCACGCGCGACGGCAAGGCGATCACCGGACCGGTCCGCGTCGAGTACATCGCCGACAGGCCCGGGATCACCACGTTTCCGCTTTCCGGCCGCGCCTCCACCCGCTCGCACCCGACCGTCTCGCGCGATACCCGCAAGGCCAGCCTCACCCGCCGCCGCTATCCCGGCGAAGAGCGCATCCCCGTGCCGCCGGATCAATGGATGTTCGCGCGCACCGAATCCGGCATCGGCCTCGATGCCGTCGGCAGCGAGACGGCGATCGTGCCCTCGGACACGCACATCCACATGCCGGCGGGCTTCGAGCCCGGATGGATCTATGAACTCGTCTACGAAGGGCGCGATCCGCTGGTGCTTGGTCTTGGGCACGTCGTGGTGCGCGATCTCGTGTCCTTTCTCAAATCCGGCCGCGCCGACGCCCGCGGGAGACCCAATCCCGTCGGCAACGCCATCGCAAAGGCCTACGGCTGGGGCCGCTCGCAGACCGGACGCTGCATTCGCGACTTCATCCATCGCGGCTTCAATGCCGACGCCGAGGGGCGGAAGGTCTTCGACGGCCTCCTGCCGCATGTCGCCGGCGGCGGCCTCATGTGGATGAACCACCGCTTCGCAAACGTCATCGTCGCCGCCGGCCAGCAGTACGAGGACCACGAGAACCCGGCCGATCGCTTTCCCTTCTCCTACGCCTCCTCGACCGATCACCTGACGGGCCGGACGGATGCAATCTGTAAGCGCCCGGAGACCGACCCGCTCATCTTCCACACCCAGACCTCCACCGAGTACTGGCAGCGCCGCGGTAGCCTCGTGCACACCGACACCGCCGGCAACGATCTGCCACAACCCGCCAACGTCCGCGTTTATCACTGGTCGTCCTCGCAGCACTTCGCCGACCCGCTGCTCAAGAAGCCAACAAATGCCGGCGTCTGCCAGAACGTGCAGAACGTCGTGTGGACCTCGATGTTCTTTCGCGCGCTCCTCGACAACATGGACGCCTGGGCGACGAAGGGCACGCCGCCCCCGCCGAGCCGGGTCCCGACGCGCAACGACGGAACTCTGGTCGACGTCGAGACATGGCGAAAGGGTTTCCCGGCGATCCCAGGCGTCATGACGCCGAAAGAGCCGAACAAGCTCGAGCTTCTCGACTTCGGACCCGACGCCGAGCGCGGCATTCTCGCCGAGCCGCCCCGGCGCACCGGCCGGCACTACACGGTGCTTGTTCCGGCCGTCGATGCCGACGGCAACGAGGTCGCCGGCGTGCGCGCGCCGATGGTGACCGCGCCGCTCGCCACCTACGCCGGCTGGAACCTGCGCCAGCGCGGCTATGGCCACGGCGCCATGCACGAGTTCACAGGCTCGACGATCCCATTTCCCGAAACCGCGGGGGAGCGCGCGCAGACCCGCGATCCGCGCCCCTCCGTAGAGGAGCGTTATCCCGACGTCACCGCCTACCAGAATGCCATCGGGGAGGCCGCGCGCCGTCTCGTCGCTGAGCGGTTGATGCTCGAGGAGGACGTCGAACGCTGCATCGCCGCCGCGGCCCGCTGGCACTGGCCGCGTCACACAGTCTCGCTCTGACGGTCACTCAATCGCAGGGCCGCCGGAATGGACCTCTTTCATCTCGCCCGCACCGATTT
>CAYWBX010000230.1:0-5959 GCA_964456015.1 uncultured Hyphomicrobiaceae bacterium
TCGACGTGCTCACGCCCGAGTAGCTCGCCACCACCCGCACGGGGGTCCCGACCTTTGCGAGCGTCGCGAGGTGCACGACGTGCTCGTTCATCATGCGGAAGCAGCCGGACGACGAGGCGCGCCCGATCGAGCGCTCGTTGTTGGTGCCGTGGATGCGGTAGATGGTATTGCCGAGATAGAGCGCCTTGGCGCCCAGCGGATTGATGAGCCCGCCCGAGACGGTGATCGGCAGCCCGGGCTGGCGCTGGCGCATCTCCGGCGGCGGCGTCCACGACGGCCACGAGACGATGCGGCTGATGCGCTCGGTGCCGGTCCAGGTGAAGCCGTCGCGCCCGACCGAAATCGGATAGGCGTAGGCCTGGTTGCCCGGCAGCACGTAGTACAGCTTGCGCCCATTGGTGTCGACGATGATCGTGCCCGGCGGCTCGTTGCGCTCCAGATAGACGATCGGCGGCTTCTCCGGCTTGATGTCGGGCCGCGCGCCGCCGTCCATGAACCGCGGGTAGACGACCGGATAGGACGTCTTGCGCCGCTCGGCGCGCTCCGCCTCCTGTTCGCGCTCGCGCCGCTCGATGTCGCTCTGGAACACCGGCGTCGCGCCAGCCCACTGGCTTTGCGCCCGCGCAGGGGCTGCCGCCAGGACGCCGCTCGCCGCCGCCGAAGCGAGCATGAGCACGATGATGTTCCGCTGGGGCTTCATCAGTCCGCCGTCCGTCACGTTTGCTGCGGCGGGAGCCGCATGCTTCCGCCCGAGGCCTCGCGACCCTAATCGGGCCCGGCCCGGCGCGACAAGACCGCTTTGCGAGGAACTGTGAATGGCGCGCCAGTTGCTGCCGGCGCGTGCCCGATTTGCATCGCCGGCCGGATCATCCCTCAGGATTGTCGCGTGTCGGCCACCTTGAGCCCCATCACCTTCTTCGGTGGGTAGCGTTTGAACGTTGCGAGGTGCGCGCGCATCCCGAGCTGAAAGGCTTCCACATAGGCGAGCTTGCGCGTCATGTAATTGTGGGTCTCCTTGGGATCGAGATAGAGATTGTAGAGCCGCGCGTAAGCGAACCGCTGCAGCACGCCCGTGAAGCCGCCGGGTCCGGCCGATCCCGGATCGTCGTCGCTCGTCGCCGACAGCACCATCTTGTACTCGCCGCAGCGCATCGCCGAGAACGTCGACGTCAGCCAGTAGTAGTGGTACTTGCGATTGGAAAGTCCGTTCGGGCAAAGCAGGAACGAGGTCTGATCGACGCCGTCGATATAGCGGTCCGTGGGCAGCCGCTCCGTTGCGCCGGCGAGCGCCAGCGCCGTTGGCAGGACGTCGTTGAGGTCGAAGAGCCCGTCTGACTGCTGGCCGGCCTCGATCATGCCGGGCCACGCCAGGAGGCCCGGCACCCTGACGCCGCCTTCCCAGGTCGAGCCTTTCGCGCAGCGGAACGGCGTGAACGCGGAATCGGGCCAGGTCTCCATGTGCGGCCCGTTGTCGGAGGTGACGAAAATGAGCGTGTTTTCGAGCTGGTTCGTCCGGCGCAGGGCCTCGATCAGCCGGCCCATGATCTCGTCGAGCTCGAGCAGCGTGTCCTTGTAAGGGTGCTTCGCCGGCGACTTGCCGAGGAACTTCTCCAGGGGATAGTTGTCGAAGTGCGCGCCGCGCGTGCAGTGATAGAGGAGCCACGGCCGATCGCTTGTCGCCATGCGCTCGATGAACGCTTCCGAATACCGGCACCACTTCTCGTCGAGCTCGGAGAGCACGGGAATCGTCACCTCTTCGACGTTCTCGCACTCGCCGCCCTTCTTCGCGTGCACGAAGCACTTGTTGAAGGGCATGTTCTTGATCCACTCGGTGCGCGCCTCGGAGTAGACGATCTCGGGAAAGAAGTGCGCATCGCGCCATTCCGAGTACATGTCGGAGACCGACAGGAAGCCGTAGAAGTCGTCGAACCCGACGTTCTGCGCCTGCGACTCGACGTTCTCGCCGAGATGCCACTTGCCGACCGCCTGGGTCACGTAGCCGGCGTCCGACAACAGTTGCGCGATCGTCACCTCGCCCTGCAGCCCGCCGGGCTCGCCGTACATCGGCGGCCTGTGAAGCCCGTGCCGGTTGGGAACCCGGCCCGTCATCAGCGTCGCGCGCGACGGCGAGCAGCTCGGCTCCGAATAGCAGGACGTCAGCTGCAGCCCGCTTCTCGCAAGCCTGTCGAACGTCGGCGTCGGCGCGCCAACGGCGACGCCGCCGCCATAGCAACCGAAGTCGCCCCAGCCGACGTCGTCCATCATGAAGATGAGAATGTTCGGGCGCTTGCCGGTCCGCGCGAGATGCGCCGAGAGCTTGTCCTTCGCGACCCTGATCTGTTCGGCGTGTTGGAACGACGGCTCGAGGTGGTCGGCAATCCGCACGGTCGGCGAGGCGATCGGGTCAAAGTGTGGCATGGTCCCCCCGTTTCGGCTGCGCAACGGAACTTGCGTCCGTTGCTCCTACGCCGCGCGGGCCACCGGCTTGCTGCGGCCCCGCATGAATAGGACGCCAACTGCGGCGCTTGGGCAAGCTTTGGGTGAGCGAGGGCGGGGCGGCGGCCACGGCACGCGGCCATGGCCCGACGGGGCCGGCGTCAAGCGATCTCGATGACGATGTTGCCGGCGCTGTCCAGCTTGGCGTGTGCGCCCGGCGGAACCACCGTCGTCGAATCGTACTCTTCAACGATGATCGGGCCCTTCGCCCCGTGCCGAAGGTCCGACCGCCTAAGCACGCGCGTCTCGGTCCAGCCATGACCCGAGCCGAAATAGGCGCGTCGCGGCGGGCCGGGTTCCGGCTCCGGCCGGCTCGCGCGCAGCTCCTCGGGGACGTTGCGGCCTTCGCGCAGTCCCATGCCGACGACCTGCATCGAGACGAGCTCGACCGGCTCCTCCGGGCCGGCGCGGTGGCCATAGACGCGTTCGTGCTCTTCGCCGAAGGCTTCCTCGAGCCTCGCCGCCAGCCGCGCGTCCACCGGCCCGTCGGGAACCGGCACGATGAGTTCGAAGCTCTGCCCGACGTAATGCATCGCCGCCGAGCGCACGATCCGCACGGCGTCTTCGCCGAAGCCCTCGGCGGCAAGCTGCGCCCGTGCTTCCTCCTCGAGCTGGCGCCATGCGGCATCCACGAGCGCGAGGTCTTCGCCGCGCAAGCGTCGCCGGAACGTGCGTGACAGATGATGCTCGACGTCGGCATAGAGCAGCCCGAATGACGAGAAGAGCCCGGCCGACGGCGGCACCACGATCCGCTTCATGCCGAGCGCCGAGGCAATCTCGGCCGCAAACAGCGGGCCGTTGCCGCCGAAGGCGAAGAGCGCGAACTCGCGCGGATCGCGCCCGCGCTCGGTCGAGACGGCGCGAATGGCGCGGATCATGTTCGAGGCGGCGATCCGGTGCGCCCCGAAGGCGGCATCCTCGACGCGCATTCCGAGAGGCTCCGCGATCTGACGGCCGAGCGCCTCCCGCGCTTTCGCGGCGTTGAGCTTCAGCGCGCCGCCGACGAGGTGCTCAGGGTTGATGTAGCCGAGGACGACGTTGGCGTCGGTGATCGTCGGGATCGTGCCGCCGATGTCGTAGCAGACGGGACCCGGCCGCGCGCCGGCGCTTTCCGGTCCGATCTGCAGGGCGCCGCCCTTGTCGATCCAGACGTGGCTGCCGCCGCCGGCGCCGATCTCGGCGAGGTCGATCGCCGGAACCTTGCAGACGTAGCCTGCCCCCGTGAGCAGACGCGAGCCGATCATGATGCCGGCGCCAACCGACTGCTCCTGCGCGCGCATGATGGCGCCGCCTTCGACCATCGACGCCTTGGCCGTGGTCCCGCCCATGTCGAACGTGATGATCTTGTCGAGGCCCTTGGCGGCCGCGAGCTTGGCGGCTCCCACCACGCCGCCGGCAGGCCCCGATTCGATGATGTGCATCGGCTTGGCGGCTGCGGCCCTGTCGGTGATGAGCCCGCCGTTCGACTGCATCAGAAGCAGCGGGGCGGCGACGCCTGCCGCATCGAGGCCCTGGCGCAGCGCCGCCAGATACGTCGAGACGATCGGCATGATGTAGGCGTTGATCACGGTCGTCGACGTCCGCTCGTATTCCTTGATCTCGGGCAGCACCTCGTAGGAGATCGAGAAGGGAAGCCCCGGCGCCTTACGCCGGATGATCTCCTTGATCGCGAGCTCGTGCACCGGATTGGTGAAGGAGTTGAGGAGGCAGACCGCGATGGCGTCGACCCGTTCCCGGAGCAGCGCCTCCACCTGCGCCTCGGCGTCCTTCGGATCGAGGGCGCGCTCGACGTTCCCGCGCGCGTCGATACGCTCGTCGACGACACGCCTCAAATACCGCTCGACAAGCGGCGGCGGCTTCTCCCATGCGATGTCGTAAAGGCGCGGCATCCTGAGCGTGCGGATTTCGAGCGAGTCGCGGAAGCCCTTGGTCGTGATCAGCCCGACCCTGGCGCCCTTGTGCTCGAGGATGGCGTTCGAGGCGACCGTGGTGCCGTGGCGGATCTCCCCAATGGCCCTCTTCGCAAGCCCGCTCTCGGCCAGCACTTCGATCAGTCCGTCGACGATCGCCTGCGCGTAGTTGTCGACGCTCGAGGAGACCTTTTTGGTGTGCACCGTCCCGTCCGAGCCAAGCAGAACGATGTCGGTGAATGTTCCGCCGATGTCGACGCCGGCGCGGTAGACGACGGGGTTTGCCATTGCCGTCACTCCGCCGCCGTCGCCGTCGCCCGCGGTTGGGCCGGAATGGGATCGTGCCATTGCACCTTCGGCACCTCGGTCCAGCCGCGCGCGCGCCGGATCTCCTCCTTGGCGCGCGCCGTCGCTGCCTCGTCAATTGTCCAAGTCGCCGTGTCGATGACGACGCCGTAGTCGGCGCGCGCCTTGGCCGGCGACAGAAACTCGTTGCGCACATCCCGCAAGACCATGGCGGGATCGCGCTCGAGCGGATCGCCCCAGCCGCCGCCGCCCGGATGGGTATGCTGGAAGACGTCGCCCTTCTTGATGTCCATCGTCACCTTGGAGGGCATCGGCCGGTTCTCGGCGTGCGGATTGAAATGATTCTCCGAAGGCTGCCCCGGGCTGCCGCCGTAGAGCCCGAAGGGCCGGTGCGTCTTGCGGTCGGACCGCACGGAAAGCTGGCCCGCCTCCTCGTTGAACCGGTACGCGCGGCGGAACGGTACGCCGCCGCGGAACTTGCCGGCTCCCGCCTTGTCAGCAACGAACTCATAGGCGAGCACGGACACCGGCTGCTCGGCCTCGATCACCTCCGCCGAGGGACAGGACTGGTTGGCGAACATGTGGCTGTTGCCGTTGAGGCCGTCGGCCCACGGCCGTGCCCCCCAGGCGCCGCAGGTGAACTCGACATAGACGAAGGGCTTGCGCTCCTTGGTGTAACCGCCGATCGAGATGCCGCTGTTGCCGCCGTCGCCGGCCGCCTTCACCTTCTCCGGCAGCATCATGGCGAGCGCGCCGAACATGCAGTCGACCATGCGGAAGCCGGTGAGCCCGCGCGCCGCGCACGCCGCCGGCAGCACGCCGTGCCCCACGGTTCCCGGCGGACAGATCACTTCGATCGCGCGGAAAACGCCTTCGTTGTTGGGGATGCCCTGCGGCAGCACCGATCGAACGCCGGTGTAGGACGCCGACTTGGTATAGGAGAGCGTGTTGTTGATCGCGCCGCGCACCTGCGGCGATGTCCCGGTCCAGTCGACGATCATGTGATCGCCCGTCTTACGCAGCGTCACGAACAGGCGGATCGGCTTGCCGACGTCGACGCCATCATCGTCGATCCAGTCCTCGAAGCTCCATTCCCCGTCTGGAAGCTCCCGGAGCGCCGACCGCGTCAGCCGTTCCGAGTAGTCGATCGTCTCGGCCATCATGCGCTTGGTCTTGGCCGGTCCCCACTTGGCGACGACCTCGGCAAACTGCCGCTCGGCGATGTGGCAGGCGGCAAGCTGCGCCCT
>CAYWBX010000231.1:0-5954 GCA_964456015.1 uncultured Hyphomicrobiaceae bacterium
GGAGGCTTTGCGCGCTCTCGACGGCGATGACGTCGACGCCATCGTCCAGGTGGGCACCAACCTGTCCATGGTCCGCCTCGCGGCCGCAGCCGAGCTCTGGCTCGATAAGCCAGTGATTGCCATCAACACGGCGACCTACTGGCACGCGCTGCGCGCCTGTGGCATCCGCGATCAGGTTCGGGGCTTCGGCGCGCTCTTCGAACACCACTGACCCGAGACGGCCGCCGCCGGCGCGCCGCCGGTCCCGCGATCGCCCGTTCTGCAGAACCAAAAAGGGCCGGTCCGGCGCGGGAACGGCCCTTCATTCTGGATGCTGCAGCAGGCGCGGCCGTGCGACCGTTACCACTTGTTGTAGTGCCAGACCTTCCGATGTGGATGGTACCAGCCATGGCGATGGCCTTCATGGTACCAGATCCAGCCGTGGCCCTTCGGGCGATAGGGTTTGCACACCAGAATTCGTCCACGGTAGTGGTAGCCCCAGCCCTTGCCTGTCCAGTAGCAGTGCCGGTGATAAACCACGCGGGCCGGCTCGACGAGGCGGTGCTGCGCCATCGGGTTGTCGCGGGCGCCGGCGAGCGGCGCCGCCGAGGCCACGGGGGCAAGCGATCCGAGCATCATCGCTGCGGCCGCAACCACCATCGACTTCTTCATTTTTGGTCCTCCGAAGGGATGCTGCTTCCCATGGCGTGGAGGAGCACTAAAGCATGATGGCGACCGCCCGCCAATGCCTCTATCGGCACACTTACATGGAATTGATTTGCAACTGCGCAGGGGCCCGTCAGCCGCGACCGCGATAGGGAGCAACGCCTTGGTCGGGAAGCCACACCCCGGGCGGCAACGTGCCCGTTTGATAGAAAACGTCGATCGGGATGCCGCCGCGTGGAAACCAATAACCGCCGATGCGCAGGAAATGCGGGCTCGCGACCTGGACGATGCGCTTGGCGATGGCGACCGTGCAGTCTTCGTGAAACGCGCCGTGATTGCGGAAGGCCGCCAGATAGAGCTTCAGCGACTTCGATTCGATCAGCCAGTCTTTCGGAACATAGTCGATCACGAGATGCGCGAAGTCCGGCTGCCCCGTCACCGGGCACAAGGAGGTGAATTCCGGAACGGTAAACCGCGCCACATAGGAAGCATCGGGGTGTGGGTTGGCCACCCGCTCAAGCACCGCGTCCTCGGGCGAGGCGGCGATCGGAGCTGGCCGGCCGAGCAGGAGCGTTTCGGGAACCGTCTTTTCCATGGCGCCTTCTCACAGACCGTTGGCCTCAAGTCCAGCCCCGCGCAGCGTCGGGAATTCGGGCATGACCGGCAGCCCCGATTCGGCCATGCTGCCGCCCGCCGCAAGCAGAGGGTTCGATCCGCATGAGTCAATCGCGCCGCGCACGAGAGTACAAGTATTACGACTTCGTCATGGTCGCCTGCGTCGTGGTGCTGGTGTGCTCAAATCTCATCGGCCCGGCGAAAGCCGCGCAGGTCGATCTGCCGCTGATCGGCCTCGTCACCTTTGGCGCCGGGGCCCTGTTCTTTCCGATCAGCTACATCTTCAGCGACATCCTCACCGAGGTCTACGGCTACGCCCGCGAACGACGCGTCATCTGGGCCGGGTTCGTCGCGCTCGCGTTCGCCGCGCTGATGGCGGCCGTCGTCGTTTCCCTGCCGCCGGCGCCAGGCTGGCCCAACCAGAAGGTCTACGAGACCGCTTTCGGCTCGACCTGGCGCATCGTCTCCGCCTCGATCTTCGCCTACCTGTGCGGCTCCTTCGTCAACTCCTTCGTGCTGGCGAAAATGAAGATCTGGACCGCGGGCAAGCATCTTTGGACGCGCACCATCGGCTCGACCATCTGCGGCGAGGCGGTCGATTCGGCTCTCTTCTATCCGCTGGCGTTCTACAATTCCGGCATCATGCCAAACGAACTCGTCTTGACGCTCGTGGTTTCGCAGTTCGTCGCCAAGACGAGCGTCGAGGTGGCGATGACTCCTGTCACTTATCTGGTCGTCGGCTTCCTCAAGCGGGCGGAAAACGAGGACTACTACGACCGCGACACGAACTTCACGCCCTTCAGCATCAGGACGTGAAGTCCGACTGCGAAGCTTGGTGAGAAAGCTAGCGCTTGCTGTTCTGTTGCCAGGCCCCAAACCCGACGGTCACCAGCGCCGTCAGGATGATGGTGCCGAGAATGTCCGGGCGTTGCACGAGGGCCAGCCAGAGATTGACCCCATGCCAATAACCGCCGCGCGACGTCAAAAAGCTGTTGGCGACGACAATGACGAAGACCACCGCCATGGTCAGTCCGATGGCGATCGCCACTTCGGTGGCGCGTCTTGCGAGCGGTGACATTTGGAAATCCCCCCGGGTCCAGGAAGTTTTGCCGCATCGACGTGACCACTAAACGATTCGGCGGGAGCGCGGTTGGCCCTACACGCCAACCGGCAACGGTCTTGTCCGCGCATCTTGCGATCGTCGCATCTCGACCTCAGACCGGCTGCCGCAATCCGTCGGTGCCCTGCGACTTGGCTGCAAGTCCCTGCCGGCTCAGGTGCGGCCTGGCTGCGATGGGGCTCCCCCGACGCGCGATCCTCGCCTATAGGAAATGCAGCGAATGGCGAAATTCCGGAGGCTCAGATGGCGGCTTGGCTCGAGGGTGACAGGGCTATCCAAGAACCGGCCGGACATCGTCTGCGGCGATTGCTCGGCAAGCCCGGCATCGTGCGCGCACCGGGCGCACACAACGCGCTCGCCGGACTGATCGCCCGGGAAGCCGGTTTCGAGACCCTTTACGTCTCGGGCGGCGCACTTACGGCAAGCTTCGGCCTGCCCGATCTCGGCATTCTGGTCATGGACGAGCTCTGTCTCATGGTGCGCATCCTGTCGCGCGCCACCGGCCTGCCGCTGATCGTCGACGGCGACACGGGATACGGCGAGGCGCTTAATGCCATGCGGCTCGTGCGCGAGCTCGAGGATGCGGGCGCAGCCGCGGTCCACATCGAGGACCAGGTGCTGCCGAAGAAGTGCGGACACCTCAACGACAAGACCCTCATTCCCGCCGATCAAATGGCTGCCAAGATCGCGGCGGCCCGCCGCGCAAGTCGCCATCTCGTCATCATCGCGCGCACGGATGCGGCGGCTTCCGAGGGGCTCGACGGCGCGATCGCGCGCGCGCGGCTTTATGCCTCTGCCGGCGCCGATGTGGTGTTCCCGGACGCCCTGACCTCGCTCGAGGAGTTCCGCACGTTTGCCGCCGCCGTTCCGGTCCCCGCCATGGCGAACATGACGGAGTTCGGCCGAACTCCCCTCGCGACGGGAGCGGCGCTGCAGGAGGCCGGCGTCAAGATTGTCATCTGGCCGGTCTCCTCGTTACGCATCGAGGCAAAGGCGCTGGAGGCGTTCTACACGGCGCTCAGGCGCGACGACACCACTGAGCCGCAGATCGAAAGAATGCTGACGCGAAAGCGTCTTTACGAGCTCATCCGCTATCACGACTACGAGGCGCTCGATCGGTCCATCATCCGCAGCGTCGTGCCCGAGCCGCCCGGCGGCTGATGCGCAAAAAGTCCCGTGCTTTTGCAAGGAAAGTCGACTGATCAGGGTGGCGAGGCCGCCTCGCCGGAACGCGCCTGCGTCACGCCGCCGCCTGACGCGACGCACTCCCGAGACGGACCTGCGGCGACTTCAACGACCGGCCGAAGGCGAAGGCGAAGGAATTCCGGTGGTGGCCCCCTTGAGGGCCGGAAATAACGGGGACGGCAAAGGCGACGTAAAGGGCTTGCCGAGCAGCCGGATGGCCGGGTCGCCCCAGCTTCCGCGGAAGACGAGAACATTGCCGCCGGCCGGCGGCTCCGTGGCGGGTGCTACGCCTGCAGGCGACCCTCCCACAGCGATGCTCAGGTCCATGAGCCGTCCCGAGATATCGACCTTGCCGCTGCCCTGGAGATCGCCGACCAACGGCGACCGGCCTTTGAGCTCATCGATCGTCAGCGCGCCGTTGGCGAGCTGGAAGCGGAACTCGAGACCGTCCAAGGGCGTGCTGCCGCGACCGGCAGCGGCCCAGCCGACGCTGTTCGCCTTTCCTGCTGCATAGGCGAGCGCCTTGAGATCGAGGCCGAGACGGGTGCCTTCCGCAACCGTGAATGCACCCTTACCCGAAAACGAGGCAAGCATGTCCGGCAGAGTCGGGCCCGTGCCCGCGCCTTCGAGAACGATGGTCGAGCGTCCAACCAGCGGGTTGCGCTTCAGGAACTCGGTAAAGACGCGGCCGGCATCGATGCGCGTCGCCTTGCCCTTCACGGTCAACTTTGGCTGCTCGCCCGCGGTCTCGAGAAGCATCTGACCGGATACGATGCCGCCCTCGAGCTCGAGCTCGGCCAGGTCGGCCTGCATCCGCCCGCCCTTGAGCGCCATCGTCAGGGCGCCACGGCCCGCCTCGAGCGCCGGCGCAACCACCTTCTCCGCTGAGAGGCGCAGGTCCGCGTCGAACGCCGTCACGAGCGAGCCCGACGGCCGGTTCTGGGTGCCGTGTCCAGTGTCATCACCGGACTCGCCCTTGAGTTGCGCATTGACATGCGGCGTGACGTCGAATCGCTTGAAGCTCAGGGTTCCGTCGATCGCCGGACGCAGGCCACCAAGCCGCAAGGTCACGGCGCCTTCGCCCTTGTTGCCGTCGACCGTCACGGTCGCCTTGGTGAAGGACATGCGCCCTTCGCTCCACTCGAGGTCGCCGGCAATGGTCGCGTCGCGCAGATCGCCTGACGGCGGCACCGTGAGCCCGAACCAGCGAGCGAGCGCGCGCAGCCGGCGAGATCTGAGGTCGGCCGTGCCGACCAGACGAACGACATCGCCCGTCAACAGGCGCCCTTGGAACGTGGCGTCGAAATTGTGTGCTCTGAGCGAGGCTTTGAGCGGAACCGCCGGCCGCTGGCGTGCGCCCGGACCGTGGTCGGATACGGGGATGCTTCCACTCGCGTCGAGTTTTACGGTCTTGCCGAAAAGCGTGCCAGTGCCGCGCGCGCGAAATGCCCCTTTTCGCGTCGCGGTGATTTCAAGGGCGACATCGGTGAACGCCACCGCGACGCCGCTCGCCATCACAAAATCGATGCGTGAGCGGTTCACGGTCAGGGTACCGAAGTTCAGCGCCGCAAGCTGGGCAAGCAGCGGGGCCAGCGGCGGCGCGCTCGCGGCGCGGGCGGGTTGCGCCGCCTCCGTTCCGGAGATCACGAATGGAATGCGAAACGCCGCGCCGTCGAGGACGAGCTTGCCGACATGCTCTTCGGCCCCCACCGGACTGTCGCCGGCGCTCGCCAGCACCCCGCGATCGAGGATAAGCGGCAGCGAGGGGACGATCTCGACGCTTTCGCTTACCACCAGCGGCGCGCCAGCCTGCACCGGTGCGCGTATTGCCGCCGTCGGCCACCCTGTCCAGCGCATTTCGACAGCCCACGGAATGACGATCGCGATCAGGGCTAGCCAGAGCACCCATCGGGTGCGGCCAGACCGGATCGCTCGTCCCTGCCGCATGGGGCTTGCCTCAGCTCAGTGCGGGCGAACGAAAGGCGGCTTGCATGCGAAGGTTCCATCAACCGCCAAGAACAGGTTCACCAACGGCCCAAAGGGCTTCCCGATCGCCACCAAGGGATCATCGACCGTCGATGCACTCGACCACTCCTTGATGCAACAAACACTATGGAGTTGGCAACCCGCAGGAGCATCGAACCGTGGAGAGAGATTGAGTGCTGAAGGGGGCGGCGACCGAGCTGCCGCCGGCGCCGACCACCGCGTTGCGCGGCGCCGGTGAGCCGCTGGCAAAGTTGCGGCCGGCGTAGAGCCACCCGCGCGGCGCCCTTCCTGCCGGGTCGGCCGCCGGAGGCAGGCCACCGCTTGACCAACAGGCCCGCACATGGTCTTTACTGCCGCCTCGCCGGCACTTGAGCGGGTGTAGCTCAATGGTAGAGCAACAGCC
>CAYWBX010000232.1:0-5941 GCA_964456015.1 uncultured Hyphomicrobiaceae bacterium
GGATGCCGGTGGTCGCGGCGCGGATCTTGCCGGGCTCCTTCTTCGCAGCCTCGACGACATCCTGCAGCGACTTGAACGGGCTGTCGGCCCGCACCCAAACGACGCCCGGATCGAGCACCTGGTTGATGATCGGCGTGAAGCTCTTGGTGTCGAAGATCGCCTGCCGCTCGGGATCGAGAATGACGGTGTTAAAGCCCGGCAGATTGATGAATCCGATGGTGTAGCCATCGGGCCGCTGGCGCGACAGAACGGTCCATCCAACCTGACCGCCGGCGCCCCCCTTGTTGACGACAACGATGGGCTGTCCGATGAGCTTCTCGGCAATCGACGCGACGATGCGGGCGCCAATATCGGTCGAGCCGCCGGCGGGATAGGCGACCATCAGGTTGATTGGCTTCGTCGGAAAGTCCTGCGCGGTCGCCGAACCTACGGCGATCGCACACGCTCCGAGTGCGGCCAGCAGAAACGTTCTTTTCCTCACGGACGTCGCTCCCTGGAAGTGGGTGTTTCGGCTATGGCTCGATGCGGGCGCGTCCGAGGAAAGTCCAAGTCCTTGCGCGACCACGCATGAGGTCTGACCCAGAAAGCTGAGAATTCCCTCTGCGTCAATGCCGGGCTGCCACGGCAACCGGGCGCGCCGCCGCGGCCTGTCGGCGGTCGCTCGAAAGGGACCGGCGGCGAACCGCTGCAAGAGGCAGCCCGCAGGCACCGGGGCGGCAGCCGCCGGCAGTCCGTCCGCCGACCCGGGGGCTCAGTCCTCGCTCCCTTCTCGAAGCTCCTTCGGGGTGAGATTAAGCGCGGCGACGACGATGATGAGGGCTGCGAGGGCAAGCAGACCAAGCGCGATCGGGCGCGACAGGAAGATCGAGAAATCGCCGGCTGACATCTCGAGGGACGTCCGCAGCGATTTTTCGAGTTGCGGCCCAAGAATGACGCCGAGCACGGCGGGCGCCAGGGGAAAGTCGAGCTTGCGCAGGATGTAGCCGATTACGCCGAAGATCAGCATCACCCAGACGTCGAACGTGCTCTGGTTGATCGAGTAGGCTCCGAGGATGCAGAAAATGAGCGTCCCGACGCAGATGTACTGATAGGGCACCTCGAGGATCTTGGCCCACAGACCGACAAGCGGGAGATTGAGGACCAAGAGCAGAATATTTCCGATGAAGAAGCTCGCGATCACGGCCCAGACGAGTTCGGGCTTCTCCTGAAAAAGAAACGGGCCCGGCGTCAGTCCGTTGACGATGAAGGCGCCCATGAGCACCGCGATCGTCGGCGACGACGGAATGCCGAGCGTGAGCAGCGGCACCATGGAGGCATTGGCGTAGGCGTTGTTGGCGGTCTCCGGGCCCGCAACGCCCTCGATGGCGCCGTTGCCGAACCTTTGCGGCGTTTTGGAAACCCGCTTTTCCAGGATGTACGACATGAACGTCGGGATGATGGCGCCGACACCGGGAATGAGACCCAGAAAGAATCCGACTCCGGTCCCGCGCAGGATCGCGCCCGTGGAGCTTGCCCATTCGGCGCGATCCGGGATGAGGCGCGACAGGTTGGTCCTGATGACCTCCTTCGTGGGCTTTTCGGCAGTGGCGAGGATCTCGCCGATCCCAAAGAGGCCCATGACCACAGGGATGAACCCGATCCCGTCGTAGAGGTCCGGTATCCCGAAGGTGAAGCGCGGCGCACCGCGCACGGGATCAATTCCAACCATCGCCAGGAGGAGCCCGGCGACGGTCATCATGATGCCGGCGATGAGCGAGCGCCCGGCAAGTCCCGTGACGAGGCACAGGCCGACCATCATGAGGGCGAAGAACTCCGGCGGGCCGAAACTCAGCGCAAGGCGCGAGAGCGGGGTTGCCACCGCCACCAGCAGCACGCAGGCGATGATGCCGCCGATGAACGACCCGATCGCGGCGATGCCGAGGGCGGTGCCGCCGCGCCCCTGCTTGGCCATCTGATGGCCATCGATGCAGGTGATCACCGAGGCGGCCTCGCCGGGCACATTCAGCAGGACCGAGGTGATGGTGCCACCGTACATGGCGCCGTAGTAGATGGCGCACAGCATGATAATAGCGCCCGTCGGGTCGAGCTTGAAGGTGAGCGGAATAAGAATTGCCGTCCCGGCAGCGGGACCGACGCCGGGCAGGACGCCGATCAGCGTGCCGAGAATGCAGCCGATGAATGCAAATAGCAGGTTGCCGGGCGACGCCGCGGCCGCGAACCCGGCGAGGAGGGGGGCGAAACCGTCCATGCTCGAAAGTCGCTCCTATAGGCCGATCAGCTTGAAGACGTGGTCATAGGGGCCGATCGGGAGCGGCACCTTGAGCCAGTGATAGAAAACGTGAAAGACGCCGAGGCTGGTCGCGAGCGCGAACACCACGATGGCCGTGACGGAGCGGATGCCGAGCGCCGGCAGGAGGGCAAGCGCAAACGCGATGACGGTGAAGCGGTAGCCGATCCGCTCGAAAAGGAAGGCGGCTGCCGCCAGGGCGACGAGCACGAATACGATCCGCAGCGCCGCATCGGACGCCGGCATGAACGTGTCGTCCGAAGACGCGAGGCTCCTGGCGCGCCTCGCCTCCAGGAGCAGCAGAACGGCGAGCAGGGAGCCGACGATACCAAGCCAGAGCGGAAAGAAGCCGGGACCGGGTCCGAGCGCATCCCTCAGAGGCAGGCTCGCAGCCTTCCAGATGCTGAACAAGAAAAGCGCAAGAAACCCAACGCTCGCAATTTGCCAGCCGCGTCGCACTCGCCGCCCCCAATCCCCGCCAAGTCCCATGCGGCCGGCACCGTAGGGCCAGCCGGACCGGGCCGCAATACTGCCTTTGAAATCACCCGGAGCGGAAACTCCGGATTTACTCCTGTTCGCTTTTCGCCTTCAGGATCTCGACCATGCGCCGGTCGATGTACTCGCCGGTCAAACGTTTCAGCTGGTCGATCTGATCGGCGAAGAAGTGATTGGCGCCTTCGATGACCGCATGCTCGATCCGGATGCCTTTCTGCGTCTTGGTCTTCTGCGCCAGGTCGGCGACGGCGGCACTCGGAACGACCTTATCGCGCTCGCCGCTGATCAGCAGGCCGGACGAGGGGCATGGCGCGAGGAAGGAATAATCGTAGAGGTTGGCCGGCGGCGCGACGCAGATGAACCCGTCGATCTCCGGCCGGCGCATGAGCAGCTGCATGGCGATCCAGGTGCCGAAGGAAACGCCCGCGATCCAGCAGGAGCGCGCGTCCGGCGTCTGCAGCTGCAGCCAGTCGAGGGCCGAGGCCGCATCGGCGAGCTCGCCCGGCCCATTGTCGAAGTAGCCCTGGCTGCGTCCGACGCCGCGAAAGTTGAAGCGCAGGACCGAGAAACCCCGTTCCGTGAAGGCATAGTAAAGATTGTAGACGATCTGGTTGTTCATCGTGCCGCCGAACTGGGGATGCGGATGCAGGATGAGCGCGATCGGGCTGTCGGGGCGGCCGACATGGTGGTAGCGGGCTTCGAGGCGGCCGGCCGGGCCATTGATGATGATCTCGGGCATCAGGCGTTGAGACCCTCTCCTATCGGGGCTGACGTTAGGGGCTGAACCCGCCCGTCCGCAAGTTACGCGGCCGGCGGGCAAAAATACTTGACTGGCTCGCTCGGAATTTCCATATAAGCGGAAACCGTAGAACCATTCCAAGGAGCGGGCGGCGAGCCGCCGCTTTCACTCCGGTCTCATATCATGGTCCTGAGCTTTCTGAGCAAGGGTGTTGATCGCTGGGCGGCGGGCTGGCAGCCGGCCGGCGTCGGACAGGGCAGCCGCAAGTCGAGGCACGGGCCGTGGAACTGAACACGCGCGGGCGCTATGCCGTCATGGCCATGGCCGATCTTGCCAAGCATGGCGCCGCAGGCGCCGTGCCGCTCTCGGCAATCTCTGAACGTCAGCACATCTCGCTTGCCTACCTGGAGCAGCTTTTCCAGAAGCTGCGCCGGGCCGGGCTCGTCGAAAGCGAACGTGGCCGGTCCGGCGGCTATCGCCTCGGCCGCGCGGCGGACGAGATCACGGTCGCCGAGGTGATGATGGCGGTCGAAGAGGACGTGCGCATGACCCGCTGCGCACCGGAGTCGGGCACCGCCTGTCTTGGCGGTGAGCGCTGCCTGACGCACGCCCTGTGGGAGGCCCTTGGCGATGAGATCGGGCGGTTCCTCAGCCGGGTGACGCTCGGCGACATTCTCGCCGACACCGTTGCGAGTTCGCCGTCCGGACGCATCGCCGCGCCGTCCCGTCTGGAGGCCGAATGAGCGGCTCGCGGACATATCTCGACTGGAACGCGTCTGCGCCCCTGCTGCCCGAGGCACGCCAGGCGATGCTTGCGGCGCTCGATGTCGCGGGCAACCCCTCCTCGGTGCATGCGGAGGGCCGGTCGGCGCGTCGGATCATCGAAGAGGCGCGCGAGGCGGTCGCCGAGCTCGTCGGCGCGCGCTCTGCCGAGGTGGTCTTCACGAGCGGCGCCACCGAGGCGAACAATCTCGCCCTGGCGCAGGTTCAGGGCGGGCTGGCGATCGCGGCAACCGAGCATCCATCGGTGCTCGAGCCCGCGCGGTCTGCGCCGGCGCGCCTGACCGAGATTGCGTGCCACTCCGACGGACGTATCGACGCCGCGGCGGTCGGGCAGCTCGCGGATGGCGAGAGGGAGCCCGTGACACTGGCAAGCATCGGCCTCGCCAACGGCGAGACCGGCGTCCTGCAACCCATCGCCGAGCTCCGCGCGGCCCTTCCGACGCGTGTTCACCTGCATTGTGATGCCGCCCAGGCCTGCGGCCGGATTGCCGTCAGCATGAAGGCCCTCGGCGCCGATTATCTGTCGATTTCCGCGCACAAGTTCGGCGGACCGAAGGGGGCCGGGGCGCTGGTCGTCGCCGATGACGCGCCGCTGGCGCCGCTTCTGCGGGGCGGCGGCCAGGAGCGCTACCGGCGGGCCGGCACCGAGAACGTCCTCGCCATCGCCGGTTTCGGCGCGGCGGCCAGGGCCGCAATCGGCCGGCTCGCGGCCTGGGAGGCGACGCGCCCGCTGCGCGACCGGCTCGAGCGTGAGGTTCTTCAAGTCTGGCCCGCGGCACGCATTGCCGGCGGCGAGGCGGCGCGGCTGCCCAACACGTCCTGCCTCATTCTGCCCGGACGGTCGTCCGAGGTCGTTGTCGCCGCGCTCGATCTCGAAGGCGTCGCCGTGAGCGCCGGCGCCGCGTGCTCCTCGGGCAAGGTCAGCCCCAGTCATGTGCTCGCCGCGATGGGCGTAGCGCCCGAACTTGCGCGGTCTGCCATCCGCATCAGCATCGGGCCCGAGACGACGGAGGCCGACATCACGCGCCTGCTCGCGGCGCTCGCGACGATCGCGCCGCGCGTTGCCGCGGCAGCCTGACAACGCAGAAGGGATTGGAACGGACATGCCGGCAGTGCAACAGACGATCGATCAGGTGAAGGCGATCGACGTCGACAAGTACAAGTATGGCTTCGAGACCCTGATTGAGTCCGAGAAGGCGCCGAAGGGTCTCAATGAAGACATCGTCCGCTTCATCTCGGCCAAGAAGGGCGAGCCCGCCTGGATGCTCGAGTGGCGACTTGAAGCCTATCGCCGCTGGACTCGGATGACCGAGCCCACCTGGGCCAAGGTTCAGTATCCGAGGATCGACTTCCAGGACCTCCACTACTACGCGGCGCCAAAGGGCGTCAGCGGCCCGAAGTCGCTCGACGAGGTGGACCCCGAGATCCTCAAGACGTACGCCAAGCTCGGCATTCCGCTCAAGGAGCAGGAACTTCTGGCTGGCGTCCGCAAGCAGGGCGAGCCGAGCCGGCTCGACGAGGCCGATGGCTACGCGCAGATGGCGGGCAAGGTCGCGGTCGACGCTGTCTTCGACTCGGTCTCCGTGGTGACGACGTTCAAGAAGGAGCTGGCCAAGGCTGGCGTCATCTTCTGTTCG
>CAYWBX010000233.1:0-5911 GCA_964456015.1 uncultured Hyphomicrobiaceae bacterium
TCGCCGGCGCCGCCCCATGGCCCATCGGGTCCCTCAGGGAGGACGTTGGCGCCGGGGCAGCGGACAGGCAACCGGAGTGCCGATGATGACGCCGGCGCGCTGGCTCGCCGGCGTCGACGGCTGCCGCGCGGGCTGGCTCGTGGTGCTGCGCGATCTGACCGGCCGCGAGGCTTCTCGGGTGCGCATCGTACCGGACTTTGCGCACGTCCTCGCGCTCCCCGAGCAGCCGGAGATCATTGCGGTCGACATCCCGATTGGGCTTCCGGACCGGTCGGGACCGGGAGGGCGTCGCGCCGACGCGGAGGCGCGCGCACAGCTTGGGCTGCGACAGTCGTCCGTCTTTCCCGTGCCGGCCCGCGCCGCGGTCTGGGCCAACGACTATCGTGCGGCCTCGGCCTTGGCCCTTGCGCATTCGGACCCCCCGCGCAAGGTCTCGAAGCAGATCTACAATCTGTTTCCGAAGATCCGCGAGGTCGACGCGTTGATGTCGGCGCAGATGCAGCGCCGCGTGTTCGAGGCGCATCCGGAGGTTGCGTTCTGGGCGATGAACGGCGAGACGCCGCTCGGCGAGCCAAAGAAAGTGAAGTCGGCGCCTCACGGCCCGGGCCTTGCGCTTCGCCGCGCGCTTCTCCTTGCACAGGGATTCGAGGCGGACCTCGTCGCGCGGTCGCAGACCACCCGGTCCGAGGCGGGCGATGACGACCTCCTCGATGCCTGCGCCTGTGCGTGGACGGCGGCACGGATCGCGGCCGGAGTGGCGCGCTCCTTTCCTGCCGCCCCGCCGCTCGACCGGCGGGGGCTGCGCCAGGCAATCTGGGTCTGATCCGGCCGCTACGCTGGCGACGCCGGTCGGAGAGCGGCGCACAGCGCCGCGACGTCGCGCCGAAGCCGGACGGGTGCACGGAGCGGTCTGACTGCGACTCCCGACGCGCGGGCGGCTAATGCCGATTGTCGCTGCCAGGATCGCTGCGCGGGGGCTGCGAGGGCGCGTCTTCGAGCCGGCGGGCGACAAGATCGCTGTACCAGAGCGTGCCGCGAACCAGTCGCTCGGACGTCGTGCGCGCGTCGAGCTCGAGGCGCAGGATCTGAGCGCCGCAGTCTTCGTCTGGAATCTTGAATTTGAGCGTGAAGTCGCGCCAGGCCGGAGTGACGCCGACGTGCATCGGCGTCTCGGCAAGCAGTCGGATGGCGGAGGCCCCGACGCACAGCAGGCGCCATCTGAGCCCCCGATTGCCGATGAGCTCCCCTTGATACCGGCCCGCAATCTCATAGGTGCCAGGCGCCAAGAGCAGCGTTTGCCACACGCCCCGAAAAACGACGCGGCCATCGGAGAACTCGATCCGCAGGCCTGAGCGCTCGGGGTCATTGGGAAGCGGCGCAATCTCGGCGGCAGCGCCTGCGCCCGTCGCAATCGTCCAGTCGAACGGAGCGCCCGTCGGCTGATGGGTGAAACCACCATTGAAGATGAGGCCGGCAGTGGCCAGTCTCTCCGGGGGCAGGAACTGCAGCCAGGTGTAATAGGCAAGCTGATGGAAGTTTTTGCCCACGAGGAAGTTGAGATAGTGCTTCAGATTTGCGTCGCTTGGCGGGCGAGCCGTCTCCTTGAGCGCCAGCAGCAGGGCGAGCGGCGTCCTGGCGTCCGAAACGTGGTTGACCAGCAATTCGAAGAAGGTCTCCCGCCAGGGCGGATTGCTCCGCAGCAGGTTGACGACCAGATGCTGGGCTTCCGGCGTCTCGGCGACGTTGGCGAGGACCGGCATGACGGCGCTGCGGGCTTGCGAGCTGGTGCGCAGCAGCAGATCCGCGAAATGGGCCACCTGCTCGAACTCCTTGCGCTCGAAATGGTATCGCATCAGTCGGTCGTTCGCCGCGATCGCGCGCGGCGACAGGCGCGCTGCCATCCGGTAAAGGCGGATTGCCGCTTCGGGCGGGGGCGTACTTCCGGCCGCGAGCTCTTCCACCCAGCCGCGCAGCGTGACGGCATGATAATTGAGAGGATTGCCGGCGAGCGAGCGGTCGAGGAGGGCACGGGCCTCGCGCAGGGCTTCGGCACGCGCCTCAGGCGCGAGCCTTTCGGAGCCAGCGGGCATTGCGGCGGGAAGGCGCGACGTCGCCGGAGCGTTCTCTCCCAATGTCGAAGGGGCTGCAAAGCGCGTGATCCGCGCCGGGTCGCTCAGCTCTGCTTGGTCGGCGAGTTCAACTTGTCTGACGAGACGCTGCGCCGCGACGAGCAAGGCCCCGCTGTGACCGGGATTGAGGCGCAGCGCAAGATGAGGGTTCACGTCGGCAAGATAGGTTGCAAGGGGATAGCGCGCCACCGCCACCATCAGCAGGCCCGCGAGGGCGAGCAGGAGTAGGCGCAATGGCAACGGGCTACGCATCGCGGACATTCTCTAATGACATGAGGCTGTGAGAGAGCAGGGTAACGGAGACTCCGTCGCAATAAACGGCGATCCTCGCTCACCCTTCAAGCCATCGGCGGAGCTTGCGCCTGAGACCACGGACTTTGGCACGGGGCCGCGCGGTCGCTGTACCTGTCGGCCCCGATGCGAGCGCGAAATGCGTCCTCGTCTCGTGGGCATCCTGCGCCTGAACCGACTGCTGCGCCTCGTCGTAAGCACGGCGTCGCTCAACCGTCTTCAGCATCTCCCAGGCTTGAGTCACCCGTTGCGCAAAGAGACCATTCTCAACCTGGCCGGGGACGTCTGGGTGGAGCCCCCGCAGGATCAGGGCGAGGTTTCGCCTGAGCTCACCGGTGGTCGCACTTTTCGCACAGCCCAGGACGCGATAGCAGTCGGCGCCGGGGGCAAGCAAGATCTGGCGGACGAAGAACTGTGCCGCCGCGGTGACAAGCTCCGGCGATCTTCCGGTCTCCTGCGCCGCAGCCGCGATGGCTTCCTCTTCTCCTGCCGCGATCCGCAGGAGTGACGGAATGTCATCGGGAAGCGCGGCCTGCCGGGCCCGCCGCACCCGGGATGGAACCTGAAAGAGGTCGATGGCGACCCGGAGCGCATTGCTCTCTTCCATCAGGACCCAGCCAGTTTCTGTGGCGACGACCCATTCCCGCTCGCTATGGCGTCATGCGTCCTGTCGCCATGCCGCGCACCATCGCCGCTGCGGCCATACTCGTAGCCGTAGCCGTACCCATAACCGTAACCGTAGCCGTAGCCCGAGGCTTTGGCGTCGAATTTGGTCAGAATCGTCCCGATGAGCGGCGCGCGCGCGAGCTCCATCCGTCGCAGGGCCGCGCGCACCGCGCTTGCGCGTGCTTGCCCGGAGCCGACAACAAACACGGTCGCTGACGTCGCGTTCGAGAGCAGCTGCGCATCGGCGATCCCCATGACCGGCGGACCGTCGACCACGATCAGATCGAACACCTCGAGGCCTTCGGAAAGCAGCGAAAGGAGGCGCGGACTGGCAAGCAGATCGGCGGCATTCGGCGGCAGCGGACCCGTCGGCATGAAGGCGAGATTGGCGAGGTCGGTCGCCTGCATCGCTTCCGGCGGGCGGGCTCCACCGGTCAGATAGTTTGACAGTCCAACGCCGTTTGCGACCTTCAGCTTCGCATGGAGCGATGGGTTGCGCAGATCGGCATCAATCAGCAGGACTTTAAGCCCCATTAGCGCGAAGTGGCGCGCTGTCGCCAACGCGGTGATGGATTTTCCTTCGGAAGGGCCGGCGCTGGTCATAAGCAGCGTCTTCGGGAGCCCGCGGTCGGTAGAGAACTGGAGCGACGTACAGAAGGACCTGTATGCTTCCGCGATCGCCGATCTCGGCTCCAAGAGCTCCTGCTCCACGGCCGCTCCGGCGCTGGCCATCGGGATGATGCCGAGGGTCGCCAGCGATGTGATCTGCTCGACGTCGTCCGGCCCGCGCAACGTGTCGTCGAGTGTCTCGAGGAGATACGCCGAACCGACGCCGAGGCCGAGCCCCAGCGCCAGCCAGAGGAGGAGTGCGCGTACCAGATTTGGCGAACTTGGTGTCCGCGGGACGAGCGCGCGGTCGACGACGAACACGTTGTTGGTTCCGACTCCGCCGGCCACCTCGACTTCCTTGAGACGCTGCAAGAGACCATTGTACAGCGAGCGGTTCGTGTCGACCTCGCGCTTGAGGATGTTGTACTGGATGAGGTTCTTCTGGAGATCGAGAACCTCCGCGCGCAGCGCGTCGATCTGCGCTCGCGTCTCCTGCTCCTGCTTGAGCGAGTTCTCGTAGGCCCCCTTGAGCGACGCCTTGATGGTCCGTACCTCGGTTGCCAGCTGGCGATCGATCTCTTTGATCTTCGACGAGATCTCGACCATTGCCGGGTACGAAGGTTTGAACGTCTGCAGCTTCTCCTGGTACTCGGTTTCGAGCGCCTTGCGCGCGGCGCGCAAGTGCTGGATGACGGCATTGGTCAGGAACTGGGGAAGCTCGACGCCCTTGTGCTCCTCGACCTGTCGCCAGATCTGTTCGTTTCGGATGCGCTCGGCGATCAGGTTGCTCAGGGCGACGTTGGCGGCAGCGAGATTGCTCTCGGCGATCGTCGATTTCTCGCTCAGGATGATGATCTGCTTCTCCTCGGAGAACTGCAGCAGCGCCTTTTCGGACTCCTGCAGGCGGATCAGCAGCTGCTGCGACTGGTCTTCGAGGAACGTCTTGGCGTAGGCGTTGGCCTGGAAACGCTTGTCAATGTTCTGATTGATGTAGGCCTCGGCGTAGGCGTTCGCGATCCGCGCTGCCCGCACCGGCGAGGGATCGGTGTAAATGATGTCGACGAGCCGAGCGCCGGGCACGGGGCGCACGACGACATTGCCGGTGATGATGCTGACCGCCCATTGTTCGCGCGTGCGGGCATCGACCGACGCGGGATCGAGGGCCGAAGCCCCCGAGAACCACGTCCAGAGGCTGCGGGGCGACTTGAACATATCGAGATCGTCGCCCGCCTTGAGCGCCGACGCCACCCGCTCGGCGATGGCGCGGCTGCGCAGGACCTCGTACTGCGTCCGGAAAATGTCGTGCTCGAAATAATCGACGGGTGTGACTGCACCGCCTTCGACGATTTTGGCCGCCTGCCGGTCGATCTGGATGCGGACCGCGGTCGAGTAGAGTGGCGTCTGCATGAGCGTGCGCACGAGGCCGAGCGCCAGAAGGACCGCGGCGACCGCGAGGATGATCCAAAGCCGTTTTGCGAGGATGCGCAGGTGCCGCAGGAGCGTGGCGCGCAGACGATCCTGCTCATCGGGCACTTGGCCATAGGGGCCTGACGCGTAAGCCCGTCCGAGGGGCGTGACCGGCGCGCTCTCGACCAGCGCGCGCGGGTCCTGGCGGCTTGGCAACTGCGGTGGACCGGACGGCTGGCGTGCGCTGTCGTTCATCTGCCTACTCTGCGGGCACTGGCGGCGCGTGCGCTCAAGACGCCGAAGGTTTGGCTCTAGAGCAGCGTGAACACGCTGGCCAGCGGCGCCGCCTTAATCAGGTTCTGAAAAAGCTCTTTGACCGCATGGGTTTCGACGACGACGACATCGCCAGGCTCCAGCGGAGGATCGGTAGTCTTGCCGCTGCGAATCTGGGCCACATCGAACCGCGCGGCGGCGCGTTTGCCATCCGTCGTGCGGAAGACAATGACGTTGGAGTCCGAGACCGCGTCGAGTCCTTCGGCCAACGCGATTGACTGAAGCAGCGTGGTGCGGCCGCGATAAGGAAACACCCCCGGCTTCTTGACGGCGCCTTCGACCGTGATCCGTTGACTATTGTACTCTTTGACGAACACCGAGACTTGCGGGTCGCGCAGATATTTCGCGCCGAGCCGCTTCGCGAGATCGCGCTCGATCTCCTGCGCCGTCCTGCCGCTCGCCGGAACCTCGCCGATGAGCGGAAGGCTGATCGTGCCTGTGTCCGCCACCTGCACGCTCTTCGACATCTCAGGGAC
>CAYWBX010000234.1:0-5878 GCA_964456015.1 uncultured Hyphomicrobiaceae bacterium
CCTGCAGATAGAGCAGCGCCGTCAGGTCGCCATGCGTGATGGCCGCCGCCGCCTCGGTCGCGACAACGGGCTTGGCGCGAAAAGCAACGCCGAGGCCGGCGCTGCGGATCATGTCGAGGTCGTTGGCGCCGTCGCCGACGGCCAGCGTCTGCTCTGGCGCGATGCCGCGCTCGGCGGAAAGGCGCAGGAGCGTTGCGCGCTTGGCCTCGCGTCCGAGGATCGGGCCGACGACGCTGCCGGTGAGCCTGCCGGCGCGGACGTCGAGCGTGTTCGCATGGCTTTCGTGGAAGCCGGCTGCCGCGGCCACCCGCGAGGTGAAGAAGGTGAACCCGCCGGAGACGAGGGCGGTGAATGCGCCGGCGCTTCGCATCGTGGCGACGAGTGTCCTGGCGCCTGGCGTCAGGCGCACCCGGTCCCGATAGACGGCCGCGAGCTGGTCCTCGGTGATCCCGGCAAGCAGGCGCAGGCGCTCGGCAAGTGCCGCTTCAAAGTCCAGCTCACCGCGCATGGCGCGTTCGGTGATCGCGGCAATCCGGGGCTTGAGGCCCAGTACGTCTGCCATCTCGTCAATGCACTCCTGCGCGATAATGGTTGAGTCCATGTCGGCGACGAGGAGGAGCTTGCGCCGGCCCGCGATGTCGCCGGCGACGACATTGACGTCTACGGGTTCGCCTGCGAGCCGCCTGCGGGCGGCGGTCAGAATGCGTTCTGCCACTCCGGGCTCTGCCGCAAATGTGGCGTCCCAGGCCTCGCCCGGCGACAGCCAACGCTCTTCGAGCACCGGGACTGCGGCAAGGCACCCTTCGATGCGTCCGACAAGCGAGGCCGTCAGCACGTCGGTGTCAGGCGCAGCGGTAAGAACGAGGGCATGAGGCGTCATGGCTGATCTCCGGCGCCCCGACGGCGCCGGGCTCCCTGGGGCGGGTGATATGCGCGGCACGGGGTCGCCCGCAAGCGCCTTACGGCAACGGGGGCCGCTTCACATTGCCCTTGCCGAGCTCGTGTCTTTGCCGGGGCGACGGCCTCGGCTAAATAGCGGCCTCGAAGCAGATCCATTCCAGCCTTCCGGGAGCGCCCATGACCGCCATCATCGACATCATCGGACGCGAGGTGCTCGACTCGCGTGGCAATCCGACCGTCGAGGTCGACGTCGTGCTCGAGGATGGCAGCCTGGGGCGAGCGATCGTTCCCTCCGGTGCCTCGACTGGAGCGCACGAGGCTGTGGAACTCAGGGACGGCGACAAATCGCGCTTTGGCGGCAAAGGAGTGCTCAAGGCCGTCGAGGCCGTCAACGGAGAGATTTTCGACACGCTGTCCGGCATGGACGCCGAAGATCAGCGGCGCATCGACCAGGCGATGATCGCGCTCGACGGCACGCGGAACAAGAGCCGGCTCGGAGCGAACGCCGTTCTTGGCGTTTCGCTGGCCGCCGCCAAGGCGGCCGCAGCGGCGCGCGACCTGCCGCTCTATCGCTATGTCGGCGGCACGCAAGCGCACGTGCTGCCGGTGCCGATGATGAATATCGTCAACGGGGGCGCCCACGCCGACAACCCGATCGACATCCAGGAGTTCATGATCATGCCGATCGGGGCGGCAAACTGCCGCGAGGCGATCCGTATGGGATCCGAGATCTTCCACACGCTCCGCAAGGCGCTCTCCGATGCCGGACACGGAACCAATGTCGGCGACGAAGGCGGCTTTGCGCCCAATCTCAGGTCGGCGGACGAGGCGCTGGGTTTCATTATGACGTCAATCGAGAGATCGGGCTACAAGCCGGGCGACGACGTCGTGATCGCGCTCGACTGCGCGGCGACCGAGTTCTACAAGGACGGCCGCTATCACCTCGAGGGCGAGGGGCGTGCGCTCGATAGCGCCGGCATGGCACGTTATCTCGCCGACCTCGTCTCGCGCTATCCGGTCATCTCCATTGAGGACGGCATGGCGGAGGACGACTGGACCGGCTGGAAGCTGCTGACCGATCTGATTGGCGGGCGCTGCCAGCTTGTGGGGGATGACCTCTTCGTCACCAATACCGAGCGCCTCGCGCGCGGGATCGCAGACGGCACCGCCAACGCCATCCTGGTTAAGGTCAACCAGATCGGGACGCTCACAGAGACGCTGGCTGCCGTCGAGATGGCGCACCGGGCCCGCTATACGGCCGTCATGTCGCATCGTTCGGGCGAGACCGAGGATGCAACCATCGCCGATCTCGCGGTTGCGACCAACTGCGGCCAAATCAAGACCGGCTCGCTGTCGCGCTCGGACCGGCTGGCCAAGTACAACCAACTCATCCGCATCGAGGAGCAGCTTGGCGATACGGCGGCCTACGCCGGTCGAAGCGTGCTGCGAGCGGGGGTGCGTTCGTCGTAAGGCCTGGCTCAGAACTCATGCGGACTCCCTCGGAGCGCCCAATGCGCGGTTGACGCAATCCGCACCCGTGCGGGCGTCGCGCTGGAGTTGATCGGCCTTTGAGGTTCGCACAGCGGCTGGAACTGGTAGCTGCAATGGCAGCACCGAGCCGTCCCTGAGCGACAGTACGGCCTGCGGAGCCCGGGTCATGAGGCTGTCCTCCTTGGACAATTCGGGGGTCGCTACGGCGGGCGAAATCGTATCGAATGGGATGACGAGGCGGCGGCGTCCCTGCGGTGCAAAGCGTGTGACATGCACCTCCAAACGGTCGGGGTCGATGACAACCTCCTGACGGTAAGTGAGGCTCTCGAGCAGCCCGGCGCGCCAGTACCAGATCCCGGCCGCCAAGCAACCTCCGGATGCCAGACAGAGAAGTGCTAGCCCCATCGAAGGCTCGGGTTGGGAAGCACGGAGAAGCTCGAGGGCGGTGAAAATGAACCACACAGCCATGCCGTTCATCGTGATCAATGCTGCGACGCCCATCGCGTACCTGCCGGGATGAATGCGGTCGGTGATGTGCGTCTTGGCGCCGTCCTGTGCGATGCGGGTCATGGCTTGGCCTTGCTGCCGGTCTCGGCAGCACAACTTTTCCGCGATGTTCGGCTGCCAGCTTGGCGGCGGAACCACCGCTCGGTTCGTGGCGGTGGTGTCGCGAACGCACCCTCCATTTACCACGCCTTAACCCTAACCCGGCTAAGCGTCGTTCGTTTCCCGGTTGCAGTCATGGCATCGGTCAGTGCAGCGTCCCCGCCGACATGATGGTCTCCTTCGACGCCGGCGCCTCAGCGCCCTGTTGCTCGTTTCGCTTGGCGTTGCGTCCTATTTCGGCCATCACGCATTGCAAGGCAGACACGGCCTCGAAGCGCGGACCAGACTGATCGAGCGTTCCCGGATGGTGGAGCGGGAGATCCGGGCGCTCGAGGCCGTGCGCGCCCGGCTCGAAGGCGAGATCCGGCTGCTGGATGAGGGGCAGCCAGATCCCGATCTGATCGATGAACTGGCGCGCACCACGCTCGCCTTCGCAAGGCCCGGCGAGCGGCTGATCGTCACACGCGGATCGTCCATGCTACGGGATTAACGGCGTGGCGGCGAAGTCCTCTGGACCGCCATTCTGATCAGCCTTCAGGGGTGGTCACCCCGCGGGGGCTCGTGTAGTCTCGCGACTGCTACCGGCTCTCCCGGCCCAGACGCGGCAAGGTGTTCGCATCGGGCCGGAGCGAGGGCAGCGGCCGACGCCAGGGACGACAGCGACGCCCATGAACGTGATCACACTCGACACCAGCAAGCCCGTACCGGCCTTCACCCGCGAGCAGGAGCTCTTTGCCTATCGCGAGATGCTGCTCATCCGCCGGTTTGAGGAGCGGGCAGGCCAGCTCTACGGCATGGGGCTCATCGGCGGCTTCTGCCATCTCTACATCGGGCAGGAGGCGGTCGTCGTCGGCCTTCAGATGGCGGCAAAGCCTGGCGATCAGGTCATTACCACCTATCGTGACCACGGCCACATGCTGGCGACCGGCATGGATCCGAAGGGCGTCATGGCGGAACTCACCGGCCGGCGCGGCGGCTACTCGAAGGGCAAGGGCGGCTCCATGCACATGTTCTCGAAGGAGAAGAACTTCTATGGCGGCCACGGCATCGTCGGGGCGTCGGTGCCGCTCGGCGCGGGTCTGGCTTTCGCCAACAAGTATCGCGGCAACGACAATGTGTGCTGGTGCTATTTCGGTGACGGCGCCGCAAACCAGGGACAGGTCTACGAAACGTTCAATATGGCCAAGCTCTGGCACTTGCCGGTGATCTTCGTGATCGAGAACAACCGCTACGCCATGGGGACGGCCATCGAGCGCGCGGCAGCGACCACCAATTTCGCCATGCGCGGGCTCTCATTTGACATTCCTGGCGAGCAGGTGGACGGAATGGACGTGCGCGCCTGCAAGGCAGCCGGCGATAAGGTTGCGGCCTATGCACGGGCGGGCAACGGCCCCTACATCCTCGAGATGCTCACCTACCGGTATCGCGGCCATTCCATGTCGGACCCCGCGAAGTACCGCACGCGCGAGGAGGTGGACCGCGTTCGCGAACAGCAGGATCCGATCGAGCGCGTGCGGAAGAGGCTCATCGACGGGCGCATGGCGAGCGAGGACGAGCTCAAGGCCATCGACGCCGAGATCCGCCAGATCGTATCGGCCGCCGCCGAATTCGCACAGAACGACCCTGAACCCGATCCAAGCGAACTTTATACCGATGTTCTCATCGAGGCGTGAGCGGGATCATCAGGCGAGGGTCAAGCGGCGAAGACGGTGAGCATGTCGGACAACACCAAGTGCCTGGCCACGCATTCCGCCCGCGAAACGGCGCCGCCTCATTCGGTGGTGGCCTTCCCTTGCGATGCTCTTGTTTCCGGTGCGGATGCGCATCGGCGATGCGGCGGCGCCGCCTCCGGCGCGAGCCTCGTTCGCGCGTTGAACCGCATACTCCCAGTTTGGGAGCCCGGAGGCTTGACCGCGTGGATGGAGCCCAGCCACAGACTTGGTGCGCCCCGCAACACCTTTCATTTCAGTGCATCTGATCCCTGGCATGAGCGGCTGCGGCACAATCCGCGTCCGATGGCTCATCGATGCGAAACGAGGCTTCGCCCGGGTCATCCGTTGGGGGACCAGACCATCGTCAGCGATCCGCCCTTCGGGGTGATCACGTTCACCCCTGGCCCTGTTGTGGCCGTTCGACCCACCCGCCATTGAAACGACTTCCGACGAGCAAAGATAGATGCCCATTCAGATCCTGATGCCCGCTCTGTCGCCCACCATGGAGGAGGGCAAGCTTGCCAAGTGGCTCGTCGATGTCGGCTCGCGCATCAAGCCAGGGGATATCCTGGCAGAGATCGAGACCGACAAGGCAACCATGGAGGTTGAGGCGGTCGACGAAGGGGTGATTGCCGAACTCCTCGTTCCGGCCGGCACCGAGAAAGTGAAGGTGAACACGCCGATCGCGATCGTGCGCGGGGACGGCGAGGCGGCCGGCGGACTGCCCAAATCCAACGGTGCCGGAGGGACATCCCCCGCGGTCCGAACGCAAGCGTCAGCCCAGCCGACGCCTGTGGTGGCCACGATGGGTCCTTCGCCCGTTGCCCCTCCTGCCCGGCCCGAGCCGGAGTACGCGGGCGAGACCGTCATGCTCACCATGCGCGAAGCCCTGCGCGATGCCATGGCCGAGGAAATGCGCCGGGACCCCGACGTGTTCCTCATGGGCGAAGAGGTGGCGCAATACCAGGGGGCCTACAAGATCAGCCAGGGGCTGCTCGATGAATTCGGGCCGAAGCGCGTCATCGACACTCCCATCACCGAGCAGGGATTCGCCGGCATCGGTGTCGGCGCGGCCATGGCGGGGCTTAAACCCATCGTCGAGTTCATGACCTGGAACTTCGCCATGCAGGCGATCGACCAGATCATCAACTCGGCCGCCAAGACGCTCT
>CAYWBX010000235.1:0-1119 GCA_964456015.1 uncultured Hyphomicrobiaceae bacterium
GTGATAGGCGATCCGTCGCCCGGCGGCGTCGAACTCGATGCCGGCGCGGATGCGGGCACCGCCGCCGATCTCGCGATGCAGGTCGGTCGGAACCTGCTCGCGGTCGAGAAGCTCGATGCGGAGCGGCACGATGCCGTCGCTCGAATCGACGGCGCGGAGGCGGGCGAAGGATTCGCCGCTCTCCACCATCGCCCGCACGGCAAGGGCCTGAAGGCCGTAGAAGTCCGTGAGGCCCGCCGCGTCCGCCCGATCCGTCCAGCGCGCCCACAGCGCGTGCAGGGCGTCGCGCACCTTGGCGTCGGGATGGGTCGAGCGCGGCTTGATGCCGGTGCCGACCGCGTTGGCGACCAGCGACTGCACCGCCGCCGCGATCCAGGGGTTGTTGCGGGCGTAATATCCGGCGCGGCGCGCCGCGACCGTCGCGCCCGCCAGGATCGCCGCGTTCAGCGAATCGACGGTCTTGGCCTGCTCCCAACGCCGGCCGCCGCCGGCCGCATCGAAGGCGCGGCGGCGGTCCAGCCCGAGCACCCGGCGGATGGACGTCCACATGCCGCCGATTCTCGCGCGGCGGCGAATCGCTGGCTATCCGGAACGTTTGGGAATGATTGGGTCGCGCTGGTAGCTCATGCACTTCATTTGGAGCGACGATTACGCATCGGCCTCGTCATTTGCGGGGACACCGTTCACCTCTGGCAGCTCTTCCGCCCCGCGTCCATCGATCACATCGCTGAAACGCAAGAACTCCTCGCGAAGAAGTTCCGCGGCGCGCTTCTGATTTGCCCTCGCTGCCTCGATGCGAGCAATCAATCGTATCTGCTCATCACGATTCGGAGGGAAGCAAATCTCAAGAGCCTCAAAATCCTCTCGCTGAGTTCGGCGACGATTGCTATGTCCAGTCGTAATGGCTCTAAACGCTCGTTGATAATATCGACTTCTCAGGAGGCATGAGACGAACTGCGGATCGAGGCGCCGATCAGTGACCTCATAGATCGGAAACTCCTTCGTGACGAGCGCTCCGTCGAACTCGTCAGGGACGACAGCGATGCATCCCTTCCAGAGATCAATCGACGAGAAAACCACGTCTCTTGCCCGCGCTGCAAACCACTGAGATGGGCTTTC
>CAYWBX010000235.1:1129-5865 GCA_964456015.1 uncultured Hyphomicrobiaceae bacterium
GATTACGCCCCTTTCCCGCCTCGCGCGGACGGATCTCTCCGCTCTGGCCGATGGTCATGACAACAACGGCTTGATCGGGCGTCGTGGACGGGTCCACTTGGTTCTCACGCTTCGTCATCACTTGACTCAATGGCACTCGAATCCAATCGTTGGGAGTAATCGTTCGTTCTTCCCGCTTGAAGAGAAAATACTTTGGATCAAGCCGATGGCTTGGGTGTGCCTGCCATAGTTCGTGGAAGGGAACAGCCATACAGTCTGGCTGCGTAGTCCCGACATAGGTGTTCTGCGACGCCAAGAAAATGCGATACTCGCCTAGGATTGTGCCCGTCTGGTCATCGGCAAGTCGGCCTCCCGCCTCTCCGCGATAAAGATCGTTTCGCGTCGATGGCGCTCCTGTCGGCGAATACCCCACGTCGTTCGCCTCGGCAAGGAAGACACGATGATCCATTGATCGCCATGCTGTGGCAATGGCAGCAGCTTCCTCCTGGCCGCTCTCTTTCGCGGTCTCCAACGCGCGTTGGAAACGCCGAGCCTCAGCGTCAGTGAACTTTCTGAAGAATAGAATCGACGTCTTGTTCTGGGCCCCCGACTTCCGAAATGCGTAATCGGGGAGAGAAACGATGGCCTCAATGAAGCCGTATTCTGCAAGGAAGCGGCGGACACGAGGGCAGTTCGATATCTCACCTTGGTTGTTGAAAAGGCCATCGGGGAGGACCAACCCCAACCGGCCGCCGCCGTCAAGGAATCGGATGGAGCGCTCCAAAATGACGTGTTCGGAATCAACAGCGTCTCGCCCTGTTGCGACAGTGAAATTCGCGAGAGTATTCGATCCGAGATGATCTTCGTCGCCTTCCGGAACCTCATCGCCGAATGGCGGATTCCCCACAACGCGATGAAAGCGCCCGCGCGCCTCCGCGAGGCGCGGTTTCGTGAACGTGCTGTCGAGACATGACCGATCACCCTCGATATTCGTATGACCATCATGGTGCAGCAGCAGGTTGATCTTGCAGATACGTGCCAGAACCTCATGTATCTCGATGCCGTAAACCTTCGTCAGCGCGAAGTCAGTTTTGTTTCTGTCAACGTGGTCCTGCCGTTGGCCTTGGAAATTCCGATCCACCGCATGCCAGACCTGCAAAAGAACTTCGAGGAGGAAGCCCCCACTACCCGCCGTCGGATCGAGAACGAAATGATTGTGATTGATATCGAGCATCGCCACGGTAAAACGGGCGAGCTGCCTCATGGTGAAATACTGGCCAAGTTCGCCGCGAAACACCGAGCCGAAGAAGCTCTCGAAGGCGACGCCGATGTGATCGACATCGGTCCCTGTGAAGCTTATCGCCTGCAGAGCCGACACGACCTCAAAAATCTTTCTGTCGGGGAGATTGATTCGAATGCCGTCCGGGAAGATTGATGGGTCTTCCTGGCATGCATCGGCGAAAAGCTGGTGAATTCGATTCGATACGGACGCTGTTGTTTCGTTCGCACCCACCTGAAACCTACGTGGCTGGCCGGTAGGGGTTGTCCGTTCATCGATGACTTTAGCGAATAGGAGTTTGCTCCATTCATCGAAGGCGGTCAGCGGATCACGTTTGCCTCCAGACCAAATGACTGAGTGGGCGCGGCGAATCCGCGCTTCAATGAGGCCTGGGCGCGCTGGAGCAATGTCGCCCGTTTGGCCAGCAATGTGCGGGAACTCAGGGACAACTCCATACTGCGCCGGGATAGCGTCCCGTCCACCTCGCAGATTCTCTGTCCGCTCACCTGCGGGATAGTTTGCTACATCGTAGAAGCGGCTCTCGCTATGTTCATCGTACAGCGCAAAAGAAGCCCGCAGTGAGTTAGCATTCCCGAACACTTGCTCAATCCACTGCCTGCGGTTTGCTGCGGTCTGCCCTGCCGCTTTGTCCTCAATGACGAGATATGGTTCGCGGCAACGGTCATCTCGGTAAACCACGACGTCAGCGAAATCGCTTGGTGTGCGCCGGGGAACCTGTACTTCAGTTCGAATGCGATTTATTGGATATCCACGCGCCACAACAAGAAACGCAATGGTCCGGGCTCGGACCCATTCCTCCGGATCGTTCCAATCGTACGATTTCCTTGCAGTAAGATTGTAGGTGACGCGATCTCCTTTGACCTCGATCAACCCACGCTTCACTGCTTCGGCAACATTGGCATCGTTGAGCGCGTCTTCTGGCGCATCAGCTGACCTTGGCATCCTCTTATTTCCCCCCTGCCTTCGACCTTCGATCTCTTGCAGTTGCCTTGCGTCGTCCGAAGCGCGCCATATTCCGAAGCCGTTCGAATTCTTCCACCGCTAGGACCACAACCACGGGCCGCCCATGCTTCTCGATCACTACCGGCTCGGCGCGAGCGGTGTCGATCAGCCGACCGAAATTATACTTGGCCTCTCGGGCCGCAAGCGTTTTCATGTGACGATCCAAATCAGCTCGGCCCATTGTGGCCACAATGGCCGCAACGTCAATCCCCGAATTCATCCCATCCACCTCGACCGGATGACCTTCGCCGGCTCGGCGGGCCCGGCCGGCCCGGCCGGGGCTGAGACCGCACCCTTGCACGGGCTGACGCCCAGCGATTCGGCCTCCTTGTTCAGCCGCAGCCCCATGCTGATGAGGCCGTGGAGCGCGGCCATGGCGTAGACGGTGGTGTCGAGGGCCTCGTTGCGCTCGCCGTCGCGGCGGGGCTGCCAGAGGCGAATCGGCCGGCCGCGCTCGAATCGGGTGACGACGCGCTCGGCGGTGAGTTGGCGGAAGAACTCGGCGTCCCGCTCGGCCGGGAAGTGCATGTAGCCGGGCCCGGGCTCGGCGAGTCGCAGGCGAGCGAACAGGGCGTCCTTGGCGGCATCGACGCCGATCACGAACAGCGGCACCTTGCCCTTGGTGCGGGTCGGTCGGCGCGGCCAGAGCGGGATGCCGGGCCCGCCGCGCCCCTTGATGCCCCAGACCCGGCGATGAAGCCGGGTGCGGCAGTATTCATAGGCGGCCTTGGTGTGCTGGCCGCCGGTGTCGACGGCGACGGCGCGGATTGAGAGATCGGCCACCGCATGGGAGTGCGGATAGGTGGCGGCCAGGGCCGTGTCGAGGTCCGCCCAGACGCGCGGGCCCGAGGGGTCGCCCCAGATCACGCGGTAATCGACCGACCAGGATTCCTCGTCGCGACCCCAGCCGATCACATGCAGCTCGAGCCGGTCGCCCTGGACGTCGACCCCGGCGGTGAGCACGGCGACGCCCTCGGGCAGCACCGCGCCCCAGTCCTCGCGCCTTGCCATCAGCGGCTCGGTCTCGACCACCTCGCCCGCCTGATCCTCCCAGGATTCGCCGAGCTTGGTGTTGACCCAGACCTGCAGGCGCGGCGGGTCCTTCATGACGCGGCCATGGTCGAGGGCGATCTCGGCCCAGGTCTCCCAGGGCGAATAGAGCGCCGAGAGGTGGAACCCGGCGGTGCGGCCGTCGCCCGGCGCGGTCGCGTGCCATTCGCCAGCTTCGAGCAGGCGCGGCTTGTCGTGCTCATGATGAATGCCGCCGCAGGCCTCGCAGATCAGATGGGCTTGGTAGCGCTTGCCTTCCGGCCAGCGGATGCGCGCCCAGGTGATCGGGGCCATGTCGCCGCAGTGGAGACAGGGCACGTGGTAATAGCGCCGGTCGGATTCCGCGAACGCCGCCTCGATGCGGGAATAGCCCTTCAAGGTCGGCGTCGAGACCATGAATATCTTGCGCCGGCCGCGGAAGGTCGCGGTGCGCTGGATCGCGAGATCGACCGGATCGCCCTCGCCGTCGGCGTCGCCGGGATAGCCGTCCACCTCGTCGAGGAACAGGTAGCGCACCGGGGTCGAGCGCAGGCCCACGGGTGAGTTGGCTCCGGTCATCACCAATTGCCCGCCGGGAAAGGACTTGCGGAACAGGCTGTTGCCAGCGTCCCTGGAACGGGGCGGGGCGACCAGATCGCGGAGCGCGGGCGTGGTCTCGATCAAGGGGTCGATGCGCACGGTGGTGTTCCGCCGCACCATGTCGAGCGACGGCTGGACCAGCATGGCGATGCCGGGCGCGTTGTGGACGATGTAGCCCAACCAGTTCAGCCCCGCCTCGGTGCCGCCCGTCTGGCTGCCCTTCATCAGTACTACCCGCTCGTAGGGGGTGGACGCGGAAAGCGCGTCCATGACGGCCCGCAGATAGGGCGTGCGGCTAGTGCGCCAGCGGCCCGGCTCGGCCGAGGTCGGCGGCAGTACCCGGTTCCGGTCGGCCCATTCCGAGACCGTGATCGGCGGCTCGGGCCGGATGCCGCGCCGCCAGGCGTCGTCGGCCTCAACCAGCATCGGTGAGACTCCCGAGCGGGGTGTCGGCCAGATGTTCCAGGTGCTCGCGCATGAGCCGGTCGAGGACGGCGAAGGTAACTTGCGGATCGGCCCCGGTCTCGGCGGCGACCAGCGGTGCGGCACGCTGCACCCAGGCCATGTGGGCGTCCCGCTCGGCCCGCGCCCGGGCGAAGATGGTGGCGGTGGCGGCGCCGGCGTCGATCAGGGAAGCGCGCTCCTTGTCGTAGGCGAGCCGGGCGCGCTGGACCTGGACCAGCATCAGCATCCGGCGCACGTCGGCGACCGAGGGCGAGCCGAAGCCCGTGTTGATGGCGCCGCCCTTGTTCCGGCGCGAGGGATCGAGATTGCGCTCCATCCACGCCAAGCCCGCCTCGACGTCGATCATGCCGTCGTCGCGCAC
>CAYWBX010000236.1:0-5849 GCA_964456015.1 uncultured Hyphomicrobiaceae bacterium
CCGCTGGTCGTCCACGGCGCGATGCTGATCGAGCCGACGGAATCGGAATCGAAGCAATCCCTCGACCAGTTCATTGCCACGCTGGCGGACCTCGCCCGCGACGCGACTTCGCCGTCAAACGACAAGCGTCGGTTCAAGGAGGCCCCCCGCCTCGCGCCGCGCCGCCGGCTCGACGAGACGAAGGCGGCGCGCGAGCCGCGCCTGCGCTGGCAGCCGGCAGCGAGGCCTTAAGCGGCGGAATAGCCCGGGAGTGTCGCGGCAGAAGATCTCGGATTGCCGATCGGGGGCATTGACCGGTAACGTCCCGCCGCAAGGCGCAATGAAGCCGCAGCCGCGGAGAGAGGACAGGAGCGTCATGTCTGGGGAGCGCAAGATCGACACCGGCACGGGCCAGCTTCTGTGCGCCGTGCGCGACGGCGTCGGCATCATCACCCTCAACCGCCCGGAGGCCCGCAACGCGCTGTCGCGGGAGCTCTCGTCCGCGCTGCGGCGTATGATCGCCGAACTTGGCGGCGATGACAGCGCGCGCGCAATCCTGATCACGGGGGCCGGTTCGGCGTTCTGTTCGGGCGGCGACGTCAAGAATATGGGCGACCGGCGCGAACCCACTGCGGAGACGCCGGACGAGAAGTATCGCGTCATGCTCGAGCGCCATCGCGGCTCGGCTGGCGTGCTTTATGCGCTCAGGAAGCCGACTGTGGCCGCACTGCCCGGAGCCGCAGCGGGTGCCGGTCTTGCGCTTGCGCTTGCCTGCGACATCCGCATCGCCGCTGCTTCGGCGTTCGTGAGCACCGGTTACGTCAAGGTGGGCCTGAGCGGCGATTACGGCATCGCCTGGCTCTTGACGCGCGCGGTCGGGCCGGCGCGGGCGCGCGAGCTGATGCTGACATCGGAACGGGTGCCGGCCGTGCGCGCGGCCGAGATCGGTCTCGTGCATCGCGTGGTGCCCGATGACGCGTTGCAGGCCGAGGCCTTTGCGCTGGCGAAATCGCTGGCTGACAGCGCCAGCGTCGCCATCCGCTACATCAAGGACAATCTCGACGAGGCGCTTGACATCTCGCATCAGGCGGCCATTGAACGGGAAGCCGAGCGCATGCTGCGCGCGCAGGGGACGGACGACCACAAGGAGGCCGTGCGCGCATTCGTCGAGAAGCGCAAGCCCGTGTTCAAAGGACGCTGAGAAGACATCCGGCCGGCCGCGGCCTCGAAGCAGAGTGAGCATCCATGCCCACCTATATCCCAAGCCCGCGCGACTGGGTGCGCGCGCAGGTCGAACTCTACGAGAGCAGCAACGGCACCAAGGGCACGACGCTGCGCGACACGGGTTTGCCCGTGATCATCGTCACGCATACGGGGCACAAGACGGGCGCCATTCGCAAGACGCCGCTGATGCGCGTGAAGGACGGCAATCGCTATGTGCTGGTCGCCTCTCAGGGCGGAGCGCCGAAGGATCCGGAATGGGTGCACAATCTGCGCGCCGATCCGAATGTCACGCTGCGCGATCTGTCCGTGGTGACACCCATGCGCGTTCGTGAGGTAAGCGATCCGGCCGAGCGCGCGAGGCTCTGGGCGCTGGCGGTTGCCGCCTATTCCCCCTACGCCGAATACCAGGCGAAGACGAGCCGGGTGATCCCGCTCTTTGTCGCCGAGCCCTGAGCGCCGGCATGCCGATCCGGGCGATCTTCTTCGATGTCGGCGAGACGCTGATCGATGAGCAGCGCCTCTACCGCGACTACGCCATGCGCATGGAGGTCTCGTTCGAGTTCTTCATGACCCGAATCGAGGAGGCAATGGCGCGGCGCGAGCCAATCCGCAACGTCTTTGCCTCGGTCAAGCCGGACTTTGACTTCAAGGCGGCAAGAGCGCAGCGCGAGGCGGAGGGCAAGAAGTTCGTGATCGGGCCTGAGGATTTCTATCACGATGCAGCTCCGACCCTCGAGGCGCTGAAAGCCAAGGGCTACTTCATCGGGGTGGTCGGCAATCAGCCGGCAACCGCCGAGCCCATGTTGCGCGCGAGCGGCATCGCCGCCGACTTCATCGCCACGTCCGAGGGCTGGGGCGTGTCAAAGCCGGACCCGGCCTTTTTTGCCAAGGTTATTGAGGCGGCCGGCATGGAGCCCGGCCGCATCGCCTACGTCGGCGATCGGGTCGACAACGATGTCGTTCCCGCGCGCGCGGCGGGCATTTTGCCGATCCTTGTCCGCCGTGGACCTTGGGGTCGGGCGCAGTGGGATTGGCCGGAGGCGAGCCAGGCGCATCTGCGCGTCGAATCGCTCGCGGCGCTGACCGAGCTGCTGCCGGGTCCGCCCCCCGCTTGAGGAGATCCGGTTGCTGCGTCGGCGGGCGCGGCGGGCTATTGGTTGAGATAGTTGAGCTTGGCCCCCGGCACGTCCCACGGCATGGCGATGAGGCGACCTGGCATCGACAGCGTTATCTAGGCGTTTCTTCCATCGGCTCCTCCGACTCTGATGTCGGTGCATTAGGGTTCGCCCGGAATGGCGATATAGCGGGATGCGCCGGCCGGCGAGACGACGGTGATGCCGGGGTTGAACAGCGTCGCGACACAGACGTTGCCGTGCGCATCGACCGCCATCGAGTCAAAGAGGTAGTAACCGCCAACGCCCGCGACGAGCCGGCCGCCGGACGGCGACAGCGGCCACGGGTGCTTCCTGATTTCGCCGGGCGCCACGATGTCGAATGCCCACACGCGGCCTGTCTGCGTCTCGGCGACGTAGAGCACGCGCCCGTCTGGCGACAGGCCGCAGCCGTTCGGCGTCATCAGCGGAAAGGCGATCTCCTTGATGAGGCTGCCGTCGGCTTTCGCATAGTAGAGGCAACCCTGGTCCATTTCCCGCTCGCGGCGCTTGCCGAGGTCGGTGAAGTAGAAGCCGCCGTGCGCGTCGAACACCAGATCGTTGGGGCCGTTGAGCTTGTGGTTCGGACCCTTGGTGTAGAGCGTCTCGACCCTGCCGGTCTTGAGGTCGACGCGCTGGATGCTGCCACCCTTGTAGTCGCGCGATTGCGTCGTGGGCCTCATTCCGCCGCCGTCGCGATGCCACTCGAAGCCGCCGTTGTTGCAGATGTAGCAGGCTCCATCGGGGCCGATCGCGGCGCCGTTTGGCCCGCCCCCGGTCTCGGCGACCACCTCCACGCGGCCGTCCGGCTGCACGCGGGAAAGCGTCCCGCGCTCGATCTCGACGAGAAGGATGGAGCCGTCGGGCATGGCGATCGGGCCTTCCGGGAAGCGCAATCCGGCGGCGATCTCTCGGTACTCTGGCATCGGTCGGCTCCTGCGGCATGAGGATTGAAGGCCGCCAGCGAATTACGCCTGGGCTTCGCCGTCAACGATGATTTGCGCGGGTGTTGCGTGTGTCACCTGCGGCAACGGGCTGGGCGCCGGGACGGCTTTTCAGCGGCGGTCCTCCGTGCCAAGGTTCGGCTCGGGAAGGAAGGCCGGCGATGAGGCCGGCGCTCATCGGAAGGAGCCGCATATGCTCGAGGCCTACATCTACGACGGCGCTCGCACGCCTTTCGGCCGCCAGGACGGCGCCCTGTCGCGGGTTCGGCCCGACGACATGCTCGGCGACGTCATCAAGGCGGTGGTCGCGCGCTCGGGGTTCGCTCCCGAGTCGATTGATGATGTGAACATCGGCTGCGTCAGTCAGGCAGGCGAGGACAGCCGCAATGTCGGCCGACATGCTATGTTGCGCGCCGGCTTGCCGATCGAGGTGCCGGCGAACACCCTCAACCGGCTCTGTGGCTCCGGCATGAACGCGATGATCTCGGCCGCCCATGCCATCACCTGTGGTGAGGCGGACGTGGTCGTTGCCGGCGGCGTCGAAAGCATGACGCGCGCGCCGTTCGTCGTGGGGCGCACGGAGGGACCGTTCCCGAAACGCATCGAGTCCTATGTCGCCTCGCTGGGGGCGCGCTTCCCGAATCCCAAGATCGAGGCCGAGTTCGGTGCGGATACCATGCCGCAGACGGCCGACAACCTGGCGCGCGAGTTCCAGCTCACGCGCGAGGCGTGCGATGCCTACGCGCTCGCCTCGCAGCAGAAGTATCAGGCGGCGGCGAAGGCCGGCTTCTACAAGGACGAGCTGCTGCCGGTGACAGTCCCCGCGGCGAAAAAGGGCCAGCCCGACGGCATCGTCGATGCCGACGAGCATCCCCGCGGCGAGACGACGATGGAGGGTCTCGCCAAGCTGAAGCCGCTGTTCAAGGACGGCGTCACGACCGCCGGCAATGCCTCGGGCATCAACGACGGCGCCGCCGCGCTGATCGTCGCAAGTCGCGATGCCGGCGACAAGGCGGGTGTAAAGCCGCGCGCCCGCATACTCGCGACGGCCGTGGCGGGCGTCGCGCCGCGCATCATGGGCTTCGGACCGGTGCCGGCGGCGAAAAAGGCGCTCGAGCGCGCCGGTCTCGACCTCAAGGACATGGACGTGATCGAGATCAACGAGGCCTTCGCAGCCCAGGTGCTTGCCTGCCTCAAAGGGCTCAACCTGTCCGCGGACGACGTGCGCATCAATCCGAACGGCGGCGCCATCGCGATCGGGCATCCGCTCGGCGCCTCGGGGGCGAGGATCACGCTGACCGCCATGCGCCAGCTCGAACGCACGGGCGGGCGCTACGCGCTGGTCTCGATGTGCATCGGCGTCGGCCAGGGCATTGCCATGGTAATCGAGCGGGCTTGACGCTCGAACACGCCGGCAACGTGCGTGGGGCCGCGTCCCCCCACACGTCTCTCTTCACCCTTCCCGGCGGCGCAGGCCAGAGGAATCTAAGGCCTCAGTGCGCTGATCCGCTGGCGCGCCGCCTCAATCCCGCCGTCGAGCGCCAGCCGATAGAGCTCGAGGGCGCGCGGCACCTCCGCGCGCACACTGCGCACACCGCGCGCTGCGAGATAGTTCGGATCATAGGTCTCGGCGAGCAGGAACCGGGCCGCCGGGAGCGCGGCCACGGTCTGGTCCTCGAGCAAGCTGCGCGCCGTGCGGAAGTCGCCTTCGCTCATCAGCCGGCGCGCATCTTCGAGCAGCGCCTCGGCCTTGGCGGCTTCCGACAGTACTGGCGTCACCTCGACAACCGGCGGAGGAACTGGCACTGGCTTGAGGACGGCCACAGCAGCCGCTGACGTCGCCTGCTCCGGCGCTGCCGGCCGTCCGACCTCGACCGGAGCCAACACGGTGCGTGGTGTCACACGCGGTACTTCGGCAGCGGCAGCCGGCTCGCGAACTTGGGTGACGACAGCCGCCGTCGGCGCCGCCGATGCGAGCCCGAAATTCGCAGCGATATTGGCCACGGAGCGCACGGGATCGATCCGACCTTTCTGCCAGAGCACGGCCGGCACAGCGATGGCAAGGCCCACGGTGAGCCCCAGCGCGGCACTGCTCAGATGGCGCACGAGCGCGCTCGGCGGTTGTGGCCTCACGGGTGAGAGCCAGGAGATGGGCATGGGCTCGGGCATACGCAGACGCTCCTCATGCTCATCCAGGTCGAAATCCGTGAGGCGCCTGCCTCCATGCTGCATTGGATACCCCCGTGCGGGGCCCACGCCGACCTGATGGCCGTCCTCGCCAGGATGGCGATGCAGGTGCTGCAGCTAGTGATGGGGATACTGCTCCTGATAGTGATGGTCGTGACCTGGCCGCTGCGCTGGCTGCTCCGATCGCTGAGCGCATCCGTCACCGCGATGGCATCGCACGCCATGGCGAGGCCGCGATCGATGCTGTCGCGCCCTGGCTGACCGACCACCGGCTGGGCCACTTCGCAGCACAGGTCATCTGGAAGGCAGGCGATCTCGGGGCACGGGATAGGGCCATCTCCATCCTGCGCGGCGCGCTCGACGA
>CAYWBX010000237.1:0-5840 GCA_964456015.1 uncultured Hyphomicrobiaceae bacterium
GATGTGTGCGCGGGCGAGATCGACGAGATGCATGTAGTCGACGCCGCCGGGGCATGTCGTCATGCACGACAGGCACGACAGGCAGCGGTCGACGTGATGCTGCACCTGCGGGCTCGCATCGCGGCCCTTCTCGAGCATGTCCTTGATGAGATAAATGCGCCCGCGCGGGCTGTCGCGCTCGTCGCCGAGGAGAACGTAGGTCGAGCAGGTGGCGGTGCACAGCCCGCAGTGCACGCATCGCCTCAGGATCGCCTCGGCCTCGGCAAGCCGCGGATCCTCGAGCTGCTCGGCCGTGAAGTTCGTCTGCATGTGAGAGCGTCCGCCTCCGTGGCTTCGGCGAGTTCACGTCCCCGCCGTCATGCGGCCCGGATTGAGGATGCCCGCCGGGTCGAATACCGATTTGATCTGCCGGCTCAGCTCGTCGACAACCGGCTCGAGCGGCTGGAACACATCGACCGCCGCGCGCACCGCCGGTGCTGCCCGGATCAGGGTCGCATGACCGCCGTTGGCGGCGACCACGCGGCGAATGTCGGTCGCGCCGGCATCGGCTGCGGGCTGTACCTCAAGCCAGATGAGCCCGCCGGACCAGTCGTAAAAGGCCCGGCAGTCCATGTAGCGGGCGATCGCCGCGACGACCTTCGGGCCCGCCTTGGGCGCCGTCGAAATCCGCCAGACGGGACTTTCGCTGCCCTGCAGCAGCGAGAGCTCGCGCAGTTCGTCCCAAAAGGCCAGCGACGTTTCGGTGTCGATGACGTGCGTCTCGCCGAAGGCCTTGAGCTCGGCGCACAGCCGCTCGACGCGGTAGGCGACGGATGGCGCGAAGTTCTCGATCCGGATCGCGGTCACCGCGCGGCGCTGGTTGCGCAGGCCCTCGTGCCAGAGCCGCATGGCCAAGGGCGCCTGGATATGCACGGCGCCCGAGACCTCGTAGGGCGTGCCGAGCGCGCTCGCCAGCGCCTCGACCGCGATGGCGTCCTCGAGTCCGAGCATCAGGATGGTCGCCGTCGCCTCCGGCATCGGCAGCACCTTGAAGGTCACCTCGGTCATGACGGCGAGCGTGCCCCAGCTGCCGCACAGCAGCCGCGCCAGATCATAGCCCGTCACGTTCTTCATGACGCGGCCGCCCGAGCGAAACGGGAGCCCGTTGCCGCCGATGGCGCCGATGCCGAGGATATGGTCGCGGGCAGCGCCCGCCGAGATGCGGCGCGCGCCCGAAATGTTGGTCGCAAACACCGCGCCGATGCTGGCCGCTCGACGCCCGCCTCCGAGCATGGGCGCCAGATCGACGGGCTCGAAGGCCAGCATCTGGCGGCGGCTTGCGAGCTCCGCCTCGATGCGCGCAAGCGGCGTGCCTGCGCGCGCCGACATGACGAGTTCGGTCGGCTCGTAAAGGCGCACGCCCGTCAGCGACTGGGTCGTCAGAACCAGTTCCGTCTGAATCGGACGCCCGACCGCTCTTCTGGTGCCGTTGCCGATAACCTCGACGGGCGCGCGAGCGCCGCTGGCGTCGGCGAGGGTGCGCTGGAGCTCCCACTCGGTTGCGGGCTTCAACAGAGACTGCACCGTCCTCGCGCTCCTCAGGCTGCCCGGGCCTCGCGGCCTTCGAGCGGAAAGACCTTGGCCGGATTGAGCAGCCAGCCGGGATCGAAAACCGTCTTGATCCGCATCTGCAGCGCCAACTCCTCCGGCGTGAACTGCACCCGCATCAGATCGCGCTTTTCGACGCCGACCCCGTGCTCGCCGGTGAGACAGCCGCCGACCTCGACGCACAGCTTCAGGATGTCGGCCCCGCAGCGCTCCGCCCTCTCGACCTGCGCCGGATCGTTCGCTTCGTAGAGGATCAGCGGATGCAGGTTGCCGTCGCCGGCATGAAAGATGTTGGCGACCCTGAGGCCGTAGCTCGAGCAGATTTCCGAGATGCGGCTGAGAACGACCGGCAAACGCGAGAGCGGTATCGTGCCGTCCATGCAGTAGTATTCCGAGATCCGCCCGATGGCGCCGAAGGCCGACTTGCGACCCTTCCAGATCGCCGCCGTCTGCTCCGCACTCTCGGAGATGCGCACCACGCTCGGCTCGAACGGCCGGACGATGGCGACGATGCGATCGAGGAGCGTCGAAATCTCGGCCTCGGAGCCCTCGACTTCGATGATGAGAAGCGCCTCGACGTCGAGCGGGTAGCCGGCTTTCGCAAACGCCTCGCACACGTGGATCGCGGGCTTGTCCATGTACTCGATCGCAACCGGAATGATGCCGGCGGCGATGATCGCCGCGACCGCCCGCCCCGCCGCCTCGCTCGAGGCGAAGCCGAGCAACATCGGTCTGGCGCCCTCGGCCGCGCGCAGGATCCGCACCGTCGCCTCGGTGACGATGCCGAGCTGGCCTTCCGAGCCGACGATGAGCCCCAGCAGGTCGTAGCCCGGCTGGTCGAGATGGCCGCCGCCGAGCTCGATGATTCGCCCGTCCATCAACACCATCTTGAGGCCAAGCACGTTGTTCGTCGTGACCCCGTATTTCAGGCAGTGCGCGCCGCCCGAGTTCATGGCGATGTTGCCGCCGAGCGAGCAGGCAAGCTGGCTCGACGGATCGGGAGCGTAGAAGAACCCCTTGCCGGCCACCGCGCTCGAAATGCCGAGGTTGGTGATGCCGGCCTCGACCCGCGCGATGCGATTGGCGTAGTCGATCTCGAGAACCCTGTTCATCCGCGACAGGCCGACGACGACGGCGTCCTCGGCGGGCAGCGCCCCTCCGCAGAGCGACGTGCCGGCGCCGCGCGCCACCACCTTGACGCCCTGCCGGTGACAGTAGGAAAGGACCTTGGCCACCTCCTCCGTCGATCTGGGCAGCACCACCGCCAGCGGCAGGCACCGGTAGGCTGTGAGACCATCGGTCTCGAAAGCCCGCCGTCCGTCCTCATCGGCGATCACGCTGCCGCTTCCGAGCAAGAGTTGCAGCTCCCGCACGATGACGTCCCGGCGCGCAAGCACGGCCGGGTCCGGCGCGGGCATCTCGATCAGCGACATGGCAAGGTCCTCCGGGCCGGGCTCGATCCGGCCGGTCCGTTCACCAAGTGCCACAGGGTGCGGGCGTCACTCAAGGGGCACGGCGCGCTTCGCGCCGCGACCGCAGCCGCGGACCCCGCGCAAGGCCGGAGGAAAAGGAAAGCGTCGGTCATGCTCCACCGCCCCTTGCCGGGCGAGGCAGGCTGGCATGAGCGATCTGGGCGGCAGGCCGCCGTGACGCGGCATCGTCCGCGATCGGTTGCGACCATAACCCACCCGCGCCACTCGTGCCGCCGGCCCTTTCGACTCGCTCCAGGCCCTGCCCTGTCGTCGCTACCGGCGATGCCGATCATGGGCGTCGGCGGCCCGCGCGTCCCGCGCCGTCCCGACCCCGGCTGCCGCCCGGCGGCGGCGCGCCGCGCCGGCCCGCGCGCACCGGCGGCAGACCCTTGGTCGTGAATTTCTGAAAGCGCTCGCCCGGCCGCGCGCCATGGCCCGCCGCGCGCGCTCCCGCAACGGCCCCGGCCGCATCCATGCCTCCGGCGCCGCCGACCCCCTTCGCGGCAGGCTGCCAGCGCGGCACCAGATGCTCCGGGCCCGGGCCGATGAGATCCTCGCGCCCCATGCGCTTCAAGGCTCCGCGCAGCACCGGCCAGTTATCGGGATCGTGATAGCGCAGGAAGGCCTTGTGCAGCCGCCGTTGCTTGAGGCCTTTCACCGTCGCGACGGGCTCCGAGCCTCCGCGCCGCACCGATTTCAAGGGGTTGACGCCGGAATGGTACATGGCGGTCGCCAGCGCCATCGGCGAGGGCAGGAACGTCTGCACCTGGTCCGCACGGTACCTGTGCTTCTTGAGCCAGAGCGCAAGCTCGAGCATGTCCTCGTCCGTCGTGCCCGGATGCGCGGCGATGAAATAGGGAATGAGGAAATACTTCTTGCCCGCCGCGGCCGCGGCCCGGTCGAAGAGCTCCTTGAAGCGGTCGTAGGTCCCGATGCCGGGCTTCATCATCTTCGACAGCGGCCCCTCGCGCGTGTGCTCGGGCGCAATCTTGAGATAGCCGCCGACATGATGCGTGACGAGCTCGCGGATGTATTCGGGGCTCTCGACGGCAAGGTCGTAGCGCACGCCCGAGGCGACCGCGACCTTCTTGACGCCGGGCACCGCGCGCACCTTGCGGTAGAGCTCGATCAGCGGCTGATGGCTGGCATCGAGGTTCGGGCAGATCGCCGGATAGACGCAGGAGAGCCGCCGGCAGAGCGCCTCGGTGCGCTTGTCCTTGCACGCCATGCGGTACATGTTGGCGGTCGGACCGCCGATATCCGAGATGACTCCCGTGAACCCCTGCGTCTTGTCGCGGATTCGTTCGATCTCGCGCACGACGCTCGCCTCGGAGCGGTTCTGGATGATGCGGCCCTCGTGCTCGGTGATCGAGCAGAACGTGCAGCCGCCGAAGCAGCCGCGCATGATCGTCACCGAGAAGCGGATCATCTCCCAGGCCGGGATCCTAGCGTCTGCATAGACGGGATGCGGGCTGCGCGCATAGGGAAGCTCGTAGATCGCATCCATCTCGGGCGTGGTGAGCGGGATGGGCGGCGGCGTCACCCAGAGCTCGCGATCGCCGTGGCGCTGCACGAGCGGGCGAGCGTTGCCGGGATTGCTCTCCCGATGGAGCACCCGCGAGGCGCGCGCGCAGGCTTCAGGATCCGCCTGCACCTGCTCGAAGGCGGGAAGCCGGACGACGGCGCGAGCGCTCTTCGTCTGCCGCGCCCCCTCCTCCGCGCTCGCAACATCGTCAGCGGAAAGCTCGACGAACCCCTCCGGCACGGATTTCCTGAAAAGCGCGAGCCCGCGGATGTCGTCGAAGGAGTCGACCGGCTCGCCCCGTTCGAGCCGGCGGGCAACTTCGACGACGGCGCGTTCCGCATTGCCATAGAGCAGTATGTCGCCCTTCGCGTCGGCGAGGATCGAGCGGCGCACCTTGTCCGACCAGTAGTCGTAGTGCGCAATGCGCCGGAGCGAGGCCTCGATGCCGCCGAGCACGATCACCGCGTCGCGATAAGCTTCGCGGGCGCGCTGCGCATAAACGATCACCGAGCGGTCCGGCCGCCGGCCCCCCTCCCCGCCCGGCGTGTAGGCATCGTTGTGGCGCAGCCGGCGGTCGGCTGTGTAGCGGTTGACCATGGAATCCATGTTGCCGCCGGTGATGCCGAAGAAGAGCCGTGGCCGACCGAGCGCCGTCATCGGCGCCGCGCTCTGCCAGTCGGGCTGCGCGATGATGCCGACGCGGTAGCCCGCCGCCTCGAGCAGCCGGCCGATGATCGCCATGCCGAAGCTTGGGTGGTCGACGTAGGCATCGCCCGTCACGATGATGATGTCGCATTCGTCCCAGCCGAGCGCGTTCATCTCGGCGCGCGACATCGGCAGGAACGGTGCGGGCGGGCGGACCGGACTGCGGAGGCACTCCGCGAGCGAGGGCTCGGGCGCGGCGATGCCGGTCGTCTCGGCGAACATGGATCAACCTTCGTGACGTGCGCTGCCGGCTTTGCCGCCGGGAGAGCCGCACCTCTAACAGACTTCGCGAGCGCTGTCCGCAGGGAGCGATCGCGCGGGCGCACAGGACGCCACGCGACGGCGACGGCGGCGGCTGATGATCAGCCCTTTTTCATTCTGGCCGCCAGCGCCCGCCGTGTTTTAGAGGTCACGAAGCTCGAGACGTCGCCGCCCATCTGCGCGATCTGACGCACGAGCGTCGCGGTGATGTGGCGCACCTCCGGGCTCGCCGGCAGAAAGACCGTCTGGATGTCGGGCGCCATGGCGCCGTTCATGCCTGCCATCTGCAT
>CAYWBX010000238.1:0-5838 GCA_964456015.1 uncultured Hyphomicrobiaceae bacterium
GGCGCTGGACCAGCTCGAACAGCAACCGTTCGAAATTCGACGAGATGGCGATGTCCATGCTCGGGCTCATGGTCGCCGTGACGCCGTGCGGCGCGTATCGGCCGGTCTCGTAGGTGCGCACGAGAATGTCATTGGTGTTCGTTGCGATGACGAGCCGCGCAACGGGAAGGCCCATGCGCGCCGCCGCGTAACCGGCGAAGATGTCGCCGAAGTTGCCGGTCGGAACCGTGAAGCCGACCGGCCGCTTGGGGGCACCAAGCGCCACGGCAGAGGTGAAGTAGTAGACAATCTGGGCCATCAGGCGCGCCCAGTTGATCGAGTTCACGCCGGCAAGCTGCAGCCGGTCGCGCAGCGGCAAATCGTTGAAAAGTGCCTTCACCAGGTTCTGACAGTCGTCGAACGTTCCCTCGAGGGCGATGGCGTGCACGTTCGCCTCGCAGGGGGTGGTCATCTGGCGGCGCTGGACGTCGCTGACCCGGCCCTGCGGGAACAGAATGAAGATGTCGATCGCCTCGCGGCCGCGGAAGGCCTCGATGGCGGCGCCGCCGGTGTCGCCCGAGGTCGCGCCGACGATGGTGGCGCGCCGGCCGCGCCGCGTCAGCGTGCGGTCCATGAGGCGCGCCAGCACCTGCATCGCCACATCCTTGAAGGCCAGCGTTGGCCCATGAAACAACTCGAGCAGCCAGTCGCTCGGACCGAGCTGCACCAGCGGCGCTACGGCGCTGTGGGAGAACGTCGCGTAACTCTCGTCGATGATCGTGCCGAGCTCCTCGTCGCTCAGCTCGCCGCCGACGAATGGCCGCATGACCGCGCGCGCGACGTCGGCGTAGGAGCGGCCGGCGAGACCCGCGATGTCCTGCGGCGTGAAGGCCGGCCAACTCTCGGGCACATAGAGACCGCCGTCCCGCGCCAGGCCCGTCAGCAACACATCCTCGAAACCAAGCGCGGGCGCGGCGCCCCTTGTGCTCACATATCTCACAGTTGCTTCCGGCTTTCTCTCGATCCAGCGGACGGCCGCCGCGGCGTGCGCTGCCTCAAGTCAGATTGGTAGAGCCGAAGAGCGGCGCTCACAAGGCAAGGGGGGCATTGGTTCGAGGGTTTCCCCAGGTGCGGCGCCTCGCCGCGGCATCCAATGCTACGATCCGGTCCGGCGAAAGCGGGACCATGCGAGGGTTAAATAAACGCCGATCAATGCCGCTGCAAGCCCGTACCACGTCAGGGCGTACTCGAGATGACGGTTCGGCAGATCGAGGCGCGTGGCGCCGCCCGCCGGCTCTCCGGGCGCCCGGGGGCTGCCGGCCGGGCGCGCCAACTCCTCAATAAAAAAAGGAAAAACATCGGTTGAAGGGGCAAGTGCCTGGCGGGCCATCGCGGGCAGATCGCGCCAATACCAGAGGTTCTGCTGTGGATCATTGGACGGTGTAAACCAGCCTGCGGACCCGGGCGAGCGGAGCAGGCCAACCACCTCGATGGTGTCACCTGAAGACGGCCGGGCATGTACTGCGACCGCCCGTTCGGCGGCTGGCAAGAACCCGCGGTTGATCAGCACGGCCTTGCCGGACGGGATCACCAGCGGAGCATATACATGATAGCCGGGCCCCTGTGGCCCTGGGGCGTAGTAGAAGAGCGATCGCTCCGGCAACAGCCGCCCCTTTGCGCGAACCGGCGCGTACTCCAGGTTCTCGCCGGCTGCGCGGCGCGCCGCGGCGACCTCGACATCGATCGGAGCCTGCTTGCTGCGGGCAGCAATCGTGCGCAAAAGATCCTCCTTCCAGGCCTTGCGCTCGAGTTGCCAGGTGCCGAGGCCGAGGAGCACGGCAACGCCCGCCGCGGCGAACAGCGACAGACGGCGGAAGCCTGCCACGCCGGTTGCCGGCATCGCCTGAGGGCGCATCGTCTCTATTCCCATCGCTCGCCTTAATCGGGCGCCCGGCCTTCGCCTCAATCGTCCTTCTGTGCGGAGCGGGCTTCGCCGGCCTGATGACGATACTGCTCGCGCAGCAGACGGCTCTTCAAGGCGCGAAGCACGACGAAGCCGAGGGCCGGCGTCACTACCCCCCACAGCAGGACGTGCAGCCACGGCGAGACCCCGAACTTGAACTCCGCGATCAGCGCCAGACCCAGAACGACGAACCCGAGAATGAATATGGCGAAGACCGCAGGACCGTCTCCGGAATCCGCGAAGCCGTAATCCAGGCCGCAGCGCGGGCAGGCGTTGCGGATCGACAAGGTCAACGGGCCCGCGAACAACTCGCCTTGCCGACAGCGCGGGCAGACGCCTGGCAGGAGGTGGTGCCGGGCGGGCCGGGCGGATTCGATCGACTGCGGCTCGGTCATGGGAGCTTCCCACTCATCTCGGACGACACGTGGTACGCGCAGCACGCGCCGGCAAGCGGGCCAATCGACGCGGTGAAGAGCCTCGAGGCGGGAGTTGTGATCGGCGGCTGCGTTGACCACTATGGGGTCAAAGCGGAATGCCAGGAGAACCATATGAACGACGGGCGGCTGAACAAGGACGTCGAGCATGAGCGGATCGGGCTCACGGTCGAGGACGCCATCCGCGGGCGGCAATCGACGCGCGCGTTCCTGAAGACGCCGGTGCCTCGATCGCTCCTGCGCCGCATCCTGGAGACGGCCGCACGCGCGCCGTCCGGCTCGAACATTCAGCCCTGGAAGGTCCATGTCCTCGACGGCGCGCCGCTCAAGGCGCTCTGCGACGAGATCCTGGCGGTCTACGACACGGTGGGGGAGGGAAGGCGCGAGTACAACTACTATCCCGTCACCTGGCGGGAGCCTTACCTGGCGCGCCGTCGGGCGTGCGGCTGGGGCCTTTACGGAACGCTGGGCATCACGCGCGACGATAAGGCCGGGATGCACGCGCAGCGCCGGCAAAATTTCGAGTTCTTCGGCGCGCCCGTGGGACTCGTTTTCACGATCGATCGAGACCTCGAGATCGGCTCCTGGCTCGACTGCGGCATGTTCCTGCAATCGATTATGATCGCCTGCCGCCAGTTCGGCCTCGAGACCTGTCCGCAGGCTGCTTTCGCCAACTTCCACGAGATCATCCGGCGGCGGCTCGCAATTCCGCACAGCGAGGTGGTGATCTGCGGCATGGCGCTCGGCTACCCGGATACCTCGGCGAAAGTGAACACGTTCAGAACCGAGCGGGAGCCGTTTGAGGCTTTCGCGCGGTTCGTCGACAACCTGGCCGATTAAGGGGACTGCTTGCCAAGCGGGCGCTGCGGATCATGAACGATGGCTCGCACCGCTGCGCACCTTGACCTCAAGGGGTGAGCTTGGCGACGTTGGTCGGGGCGCGGCTACCCCTTGCGCGGGATGGCGATCCGGCGGCCGGCGCGCTCCGGCCAAGGCAGGTGGGACGTGGCCGCCATGGCGCTTGCCAGCCTGTCCCGCAAGTCCGCCGGCCACGGCGCGGTTCGGCGGACCGACATGTCAACATGGAGGAACATGTACTCGACGGTGGCGGCAAGCCAGTCATCGCGGGCATGGCGCATCTCGCAGAACATGTGCATGCGCTTGTCGTCGAGATCGAGAATGCGGGACGTGACGACAACCGGATCGGTCTGCAGCACCTCACGGATGAAGCAGGTGTGGCTTTCGACAGTCATGTAGGAGCAGTTGCGCGCCTTGATGTAGTCCGGCCCCAAGCCAAGCGGCATCAGAGCCTCGTCGATGGAGCGATCGAAGATCACGGCGTAGAACGCCTGGTTGAGGTGCCCGTTGTAGTCCACCCAGTCGTTCTCAACCGCAACCTCGCGCGAGAGCAGAAGGCCATCCCTGGTGGTTGCAGTCGTCATTGGCAGCTCGTCTCCGTGGCGGCTTCGGCGATCGCATCGCGAAGAGCGTCGCCCGGCAAGGTTAGCATCTCGGGCGGCGCAGCGGCGAGCAGCGCTTCAACGATGGCCCCGGCCTCGCCTGCCGGCGCTCCGGCGAGCGCCTTCTCGATGTCGAACATGTAACGGGTTGGTAGCACGAGAAAATCGCCGGCGATGCGAACGGCGGCGATGCGACGATCATGCGCCGGTCCGGCGCAGGTCACGAACGCGGCGACGCTGCCGCCAGGGGTGTTCCGAAGCGACTGACCGACGCCCGGCCCACGGGGATCGTCGATCTCGAAGATGAAACGCTCCGAGGCGATCTCGGCATCGAGCATCATTTGGGCGAGGCCCGTCTCGACGGCGGACAGCGCGCCGGGGCTCGGATCGAGGAAGAGTCGTTCCATGAGTCCCAGGAGCACCGCCCGATAGACCGCGGAGAGCGGCGGCACGGCCCCGCCAAGCAAAGCCTTGAGGGTCGTCAGGCGCGAATCGCCGTGCGATGACCCGGGCCGGCGCAAACAGGCCGAGATCGCAGCCGGATCGGCATCGACGAGGACCGTCCCCTGGCAGACGAACGTGTGGCCGTCGCAGTAGCCGACGATGCCACACAGCTTCTTGCCCGCCACCGCGATGTTCGAGCGATCGGCATGGCGCGCATCGATGTCGAAAGTTCGGGAGAGACCGCCGGCGACGGCCTCGCAGACGGTGCGCGTCAGGTCGGACAGCGACGCCCCGGGCCAATGGGACCGCGAGATCAGAAGCTCCCAGCTCACCTGCCTCTCATCCAGGTAGATCGCGCCACCGCCGGTGATCCGCCGGACGAGCGCGACGCCGTTGGCGCGGCAATACGCGAGATCGATCTCGAGCGCGACCGCCTGGTGGCGACCGAGCAGAACTGTCGGCGGAAACCCGAGGAAGCGGATCGTATCGGGTGACTGCCCAGCCTTGTGCAGTTCGATGAGCGCGCTATCGAGCGCGATCTGATGGCGCGCGTCGCGCACGCCTGTGTCGAGCAGGCGGACGGGGATGGTCATGCGTCAGCGACCCTCATCGCAGTTGCTGGTGGCGCCGCCATACCATCGTGTCCCGTCGCCAGCACCACGAAAGACGGGCGGCCCAGCGGGCCGCCCGTTGTTGTGGCATCGCGCAACCGGCCGCGCGGAGCGCAGCCGAGATGGTGCTCAGACCGAGTAGTACATATCGAACTCGACCGGATGCGGCGTCATGTCGGTGCGGTCGACCTCGGCCATCTTGAGCTCGATGTAGGCGTCGATCATGTCGTCGGAGAAGACACCGCCCATCTTCAGGAAGCTGCGATCCTTGTCGAGGCTGTTCAGCGCCTCGCGCAGGCTGCCGCAAACGGTCGGAATCTTCGCAAGCTCGGCAGGCGGCAGGTCGTAAAGGTTCTTGTCCATCGCCTCGCCAGGGTTGATCTTGTTCTGGATGCCGTCGAGGCCCGCCATCAGCATCGCCGCAAACCCGAGGTAGGGATTTGCAGCCGGATCGGGAAAGCGGATCTCAATGCGCTTCGCCTTCGGGCTCGTCACATGCGGGATGCGGCAGGACGCCGAGCGGTTGCGCGCGGAATAGGCGAGCAGAACCGGCGCCTCATAGCCCGGAACCAGGCGCTTGTAGGAGTTCGTCGTCGGGTTCGTGAAGGCGTTGATGGCCTTGGCGTGCTTCAGGATGCCGCCGATGTACCAAAGGCAGGTGTCGGACAGATCGGCGTACTTGTTGCCGGCGAAGGTCGGCTGGCCGCCTTTCCAGATCGACTGGTGGCAGTGCATTCCCGAGCCGTTGTCGCCGAAGATCGGCTTCGGCATGAAGCACGCCGTCTTGCCGTAGGCCTGGGCAACGTTGTGGATCACGTATTTGTAGATCTGCATGTGATCGGCCATCGTCACCATCGGGCCGAACTTGATGCCGAGCTCGTGCTGGGCCGCCGCCACCTCATGGTGGTGTTTCTCGACGACGACGCCCATCTCAGCCATCACCGAGA
>CAYWBX010000239.1:0-5827 GCA_964456015.1 uncultured Hyphomicrobiaceae bacterium
GCTCCTCGATGCCGGTGGCGACGGCGAAGATGTTGGGATCGAAGATGATGTCCTCGGGCGGGAAGCCGACCTTCTCGGTGAGCAGCCGATAGGCGCGCGCGCAGATCTCGACCTTGCGCTCCTTCGTGTCGGCCTGCCCCTTCTCGTCGAACGCCATGACCACGACCGCCGCGCCGTAGCGCAGGATCTTGCGCGCCTGATCGAGGAAAGCCTCTTCCCCTTCCTTCATCGAGATCGAGTTGACGATCGCCTTGCCCTGCACGCACTTGAGGCCCGCCTCGATGACGCTCCATTTGGAGCTGTCGATCATGATGGGCACGCGCGCGATGTCGGGCTCCGACGCGATCATGTTGAGGAACGTCGTCATCGCCTTTTCGGAATCGAGCAGGCCCTCGTCCATGTTGACGTCGAGGATCTGGGCGCCGTTCTCGACCTGCTGGCGCGCGACCGCGAGCGCGGCCTGATAGTCGCCCTGCTCGATGAGCTTTCGGAATTTCGCCGAGCCGGTGACGTTGGTGCGTTCGCCGACGTTGATGAACGAGGCGCCGGAAGGAGTGGTGGTCATCCGCTTGACCTTCGTGTTTGTGTCTTTCCCGTCATCGGCTCCTCACCCCGCAACGAAAGCTTCGAGACCCGACAGGCGCAGCTTCGGCGCGAGCGTCGGCGGCACGCGCGGCCTGTACTTTTCAACGTGGGCCTTGACGTGCGCGATGTGCTCGGGCGTCGAACCGCAGCAGCCGCCGACGATGTTGACAAGTCCGTCCCGCGCCCACGGCTCGATCTGACAGGCCATGTTGTGGGGCGTCTCGTCGTACTCGCCCATGGCGTTGGGAAGGCCCGCGTTCGGATACGCCGACACAAGCGTGTCGGCGACCGCCGCGAGCTCGGCGAGATAGGGCCGCATCAGCTCGGCGCCGAGCGCGCAGTTGAGACCGATCGAGAACGGCTGCAGGTGCCGCATCGAATACCAGAAGGCCGTCGGCGTCTGGCCGGAGAGCGTGCGGCCCGAGCGGTCCGTGATGGTGCCCGAGATCATGATCGGCAGCGTGATGCCGGTCTCGTCGAACACCTCGAGCGTGGCGACGCCCGCCGCCTTGGCGTTGAGCGTGTCGAAGATGGTCTCGATCAGAATGATGTCGGCCCCGCCCGCGACGAGACCCCTCACCTGCGTCTTGTAGGCCTCCCGCAGTTCATCGAACGTGATGTTGCGGTAGGCCGGATCATTGACGTCGGGGGAGATCGAGGCCGTGCGATTGGTCGGCCCGACGGCGCCGGCGACGAAGCGCGGCCTGTCCGGCGTCCGCGCCTCCGCGGCATCGCAGGCCGCCCGCGCCAGTCGGGCAGCGGCGACGTTGATCTCGTGCGCCAGTTCTTCCATGCCGTAATCGGCCATCGAGATCACCTGCGCATTGAACGTGTTGGTCTCGATGATGTCGGCGCCGGCCGCCAGATACTGATCGTGAATCTCGCGGATTATGCTCGGTTGCGTGAGAACGAGCAGATCGTTGTTCCCTTTGACGTCGCGCGACCAGTGCTTGAAGCGCTCGCCGCGGTAGGCGGCCTCGTCGAGCTTGTGCCGCTGGATCATCGTGCCCATCGCGCCGTCGATGATCAGGATGCGCGCGCGGGCGGCGGCCTTGAGCGCCTGCGCGCGCCGTTCGGCCTCCGCCGCCGATCGTGCCGGATGTGACATGCGTCCGTCCCCGTTGTCTCTTCTGCCTTGCTTGCCCGGCTCGTTCATGAATTGTTAACCATCCGCCACGCATGAAGTTAGGCGTTGGCCGTTCCTTGATCGGAGTCCCAAATGCGCCATTTCATACTCGCCTCTGCCGCCGCCGCCGTGCTGTCGCTGTCGGCCATGTCCGCCGGCGCCGCACCGATGAGCACCTCGGACCTGCTGCGCCCGGAAACGTCGGTCAGCAAGACCTGGGTGAAGTGCTACCGGGTCTGCCGCGCCTACGGCTGGTGCGGCTATGGCTATCGCAAGTACCGCTGCTGCAAGTACTGGCGCCGCTACTGCCGCTGAGCGATCGGAGCCTCTCCGGTTGCTTTTCCGCGCCCGGACCCCGCTTCGGCCGGGCGCATTTCGTTCCGCGCTCCCTCACGCCGCCGCATCAACGCGCGTTGCCTTCGGCCGAAGCCCAAGCAAATGGCAGATGGCATAGACGAGGTCGGCGCGGTTGAGCGTGTAGAAATGAAACTGCCGCACGCCGGCATCGACCAAATCGAGCACCTGCTCCGCCGCCACCGCCGCCGCCACCAGATGCGAGGTCGCCGGGTCCTCGTCGAGGCCCTCGAAGCGCCGGGCGAGCCAGGCCGGAATGCTCGCTCCCGTCTTCGCGGCAAAGCCTGCGATCTGCTTGAAGTTGTGCATCGGCACGATGCCCGGCACCACCGGGCACCAGATGCCGCGGGCCCTGACCCGCTCGAGAAAGCGCAGGTAATGGGCGTTGTCGAAAAAGAACTGCGTGATGATGCGGTCCGCGCCAGCATCGATTTTGGCCTTGAGGTGGTCGATGTCGGCCTCGATCGTCGGGCTCTCCGGATGCTTTTCGGGATAGCCGCCGACCGAGACCTCGAAGGTCCCAGTCCGTTTGATCGCCGCGACGAGGTCGGCGGCCTGCGCGTAGCCGCCGGGATGCGGCACATAGCGCGTTCCAACACCCGTCGGCGGGTCGCCGCGCAGCGCCACGATGTGCCGCACGCCGGCCTCAGCGTATCCCCTGATGACCTCATCGAGTTCTTCGCGCGTGGCGTTGACGCAGGTGAGGTGCGCCGCCGGCTTCAACCTCGTCTCGCGGGCGAGCCGCGCAACGGTGTTGTGCGTCCGCTCCCGCGTCGAGCCGCCGGCGCCGTAGGTCACCGAGACGAAGGCAGGGGAGAGCGGTTCCAGCCGGCGCACCGCCGACCAGAGCGCCTCCTCCATCTTCTCCGTCTTCGGCGGAAAGAACTCGAACGACACGACGATGTCGCCATTGCCGACGATCCGGCTGCGGCGCTCGGGCCTGTCCCCAACCGTGCTCATGCTCGTTATGCCTCCACCTTGCGGCGCGCCGCCTGACCGTCGCGGTTTTCCTTCGTGCACGGCCGGTCCGCCGTCCAAAGGATCACCGTCAGCTTCTCACCGCTTGCGCCCGCCTCCGGTGCAAGTTCCCGGATCGCAGCCGTCTTGAGGCCGGCATCGGCGAGCCATTCCGCAACCTGATTTGCCGCAAAGCCGAGCCGCTCGTGCGCATGCGTATCACGCAGAAACTCGAGCGTGTGCGGCGCGAAGTCGGCGATGACGAGCCGCCCTCCCGGTGCCAGCACGCGCGCCGCCTCTCGGATGGCCTGCGCAGGCTCGGCCAGGAAGTGCAGCACCTGATGCATGACGACCGCATCCGCCGCGCCATCGGCGAGCGCCACGTCGTAAAGATCGCCGTGCCGGACCACGGCGTGCGTGATCCCCGCCGCCTCGAGGCGGCCGCGGGCGTAGGCGAGCATCGACGGATTGATGTCGATTCCAACCCCTCGTTCGTAGTCCTTCGCAAAGAGTTCCAGCATCCGGCCGGTGCCCGTGCCAAGATCGAGAAGCAACCTCGGCCGGCGACCGCCCAAGGCCTCTTTGAGCGCGGCCTCTACCGTACTCTCGCTGACATGCAGCGCCCGGATCCGATCCCACTCCGCTGCATGCCTTTGAAAGTAGGCCTGCGCGGCCGCTTCACGCTCCCGTTTGAGGGCTACGGCTCTCGCCGCATCGCGCACGAGCGTCGGGTCATCGGTCGCAACCGCCGCCAGGAGCCCGTCGAGCAATGCGCCCGCCGCACCCGTCTCAACGCGCTGAAAATAGGCCCAGCTGCCATCCCGGTACCGCTCGATAAGGCCCGCCTCCGTCATGAGCTTCAGGTGGCGGCTGATCCGCGGCTGGCTCTGGCCCAGGATGCGCGTGAGATCCTTGACGCTCAGTTCGCCCGACCGCAGCAGCATCAGAACGCGAAGCCGCGTCGGCTCCGCCGCCGCCTTCAACATGGTCACCACTGTTCGCGGATCAAGCATCGTGTCCCAGTTCGCGCTTCGCGAACAATATAAACATATCTTTATGTGTCAAGAAAAAGCTGCGCACTGTTAAGACTCTGAGACCCATGCAGGTGCGCGATTGGCGGAGCTATCATCAAAGCCAGCGCCTGGTTGGCGTAGCCTGCTACCCGAGAAACCTGCATGTCTCCTGCGGCTTCTTCCGTTCGACGGCGGGCGGCAGCCGGATCACGCAACGCTTGAGGTCTACGTCAGCATGCCCACCGCGACAGATCGTGAAACGGAGGCGGTCAGCGAGCACCCGCCATCCGTCCTCGGACCTCGCGATCGGCGCGCTTCAGCCGATGTACTCATGTGATCTCTGCGGGGCCGTGCATGTCCGTCCTTGTCTTTCAAATCGGCAGCGTCATCGCGGCAACGCTCGTCGCGCTCCTTGTCGCGACGCTGCTGCGTCCGTCGCTGCGGATCTGGCCAACACCGGGCCCGGGAACGTGGCAGAGCTATGTCTTCTGGCCGCTGTTCCGTTCCCTCAACGTGCTGGCCTTCGCGGCCGCCTGGTTCGACCGCACCCCCCTGCTTGGCCTTTCCGCCCCGCTTCGCAGTGCCGCGGCGGCAGTCTGCTTGGCGGCGATCGGCGTTTTCGTTTGGGCATTCCGCGTCCTCGGCCGCGACAATAGTTACGGCGCCACGGACGGCCTCGTCACGGCCGGCATCTATCAATGGTCGCGCAATCCGCAGAACGGCATGCTGATGCTCGTCTATGCGAGCCTCGCCATAGCCGCCGACAGCCTCGCCGCGACGACGCTGTGCGCTGGCATGATCCTCGTCTACTGGTTGATGATCCTGCTCGAGGAACCGTGGCTGAGGCAGGCCTATGGGGCCGCCTATGAGAACTATTGCCGGGAGGTGCCGCGCCTCTTCAACTGGCGCCGCCTTGTTCACGGGAACCGCGGGCGCGCCTGAGCGGGATCGCCGACATCGGCCGCGCTGGCGGTTGCCTGACGCCGCCCCGCCTTGCATGTATGCGCCGCGTCCGCTCGCAGCCGGCTACCTCGCGCCTGACTGCGGCGGGTCGGGCGGCCCCGGCACTGCGAGCCGCACATCCGGATTGGCCGTCAGCAAGGCGCCGATGCGCGCCACGCCGTCGAGCGCCTCACTGACGCGCGGATCCGCGAGACGCGCCTCCGCCAGCGCTCGCGCGATCTCGCCCGCATAGAACGTCAGCGCCGCGCCGAGCTCCTGCGTTCCGAACGCTGCGGCTTCACCGGACATCAAGCTACTCCTTGAGAAAGCCTGCCACCGCCTCGATGACGACCGGCATCACCGGCAGCGACGGATCGCTATAGCCGCGCGTCTGACCGGGGTCGTCGTCGAGGACCTCCTTCAAGGTGTGCGTCAGACGCGGCTCCCAGCGGCTCCTGATGCCCGCGCGCGCCTCGACGAGCGCATTGAAATCGAAGCGGCCGATCTGCAGGTCACCGCCGCCGCCGATGACCAGAATGGGCGCCGCCTGCTCCTTCACGAGCGGCGCGGGGTCGATGGCCAGGACCGACTTCAGGAACGGCTGCACAGAAGGACGAAAGAGCGTATCGAGCGGGGGCTTGAGTTCGCCGGCATCGCGCCCCTTCTCGAGTTCGCCGATGGCGCGCTCGATCGCATCCCTGAGCGCCTCCGGCATCGGCTGGCGGTCGAATTGCTGGCGCAGGATCACGGAGAGCGGCCGCCCCGCGGACATGAGGAGCACGAGCTTGTCAACCTTCTGCCTGCGCGCGGCGAGCAGCGCGAGCAAACCGCCTTCGCTGTGGCCGACGAT
>CAYWBX010000240.1:0-5823 GCA_964456015.1 uncultured Hyphomicrobiaceae bacterium
GCATCGATGTGGGCCATGATGCCGAAGTTGCGGTAGTCCTCGATCTTGTATTCGCGGGCCATGGACTTGCCTCGGAATGAAGCCTGACTGGGTTACCAGCGGTAGTGCGAGAACGCGCGGTTGGCTTCCGCCATCTTGTGCGTGTCCTCGCGCTTCTTCACCGCCGTGCCGCGGTTGTTCGCGGCATCCAGGAGCTCGGCAGACAGCCGCTCCTCCATCGTGTTCTCGTTGCGGGCGCGGGCCGCGGCGATGATCCAGCGGATCGCCAGCGCCTGCCGGCGCTCGGGGCGCACCTCAACCGGCACCTGATAGGTCGCGCCGCCGACCCGGCGCGAGCGCACCTCGACCGACGGCATGACGTTCTCGAGCGCCTGGTGAAACATCGGCAGCGGATCCGCCTTCGCGCGCGCCCGGATCCGGTCGAATGCGCCGTAGAGAATGTTCTCGGCCACCGACTTCTTGCCCTGTTCCATGATCGAGTTCATGAACTTGGAAACCACCAAGTCCCCGAACTTCGGATCAGGGTTGATCTGGCGCTTCTCTGCTCTGTGCCGACGCGACATCGCGCTCTTCCTTCTCGGTCACTGTCGTCTCATTCCGCCCGCCGGTCGCACGACCCGGCCCTGAACGATCTCTTCTCTGCTCTGCTCCGCCCGGCCGCCCGCTGGCGGTGGCGACGGAAAAACGAAAGGGGCCCTCGTTCCTTGGGCCCCGGACGAAACTCGACGAGCGAACCGCCCCGCCAAGCCCGCCCTGAACACGGATCACTTGGGACGCTTGGCTCCGTATTTCGAACGCCGCTGGCGCCGGTCGTTGACGCCCTGCGTATCGAGGACGCCGCGAATGATGTGGTAACGAACGCCCGGCAGGTCCTTCACGCGGCCACCTCGGATCATGACCACCGAGTGCTCCTGCAGATTGTGTCCCTCGCCCGGGATGTAGCCGATGACCTCATAACCGTTCGTCAGCCGCACCTTGGCCACCTTGCGCAGCGCCGAGTTCGGCTTCTTCGGCGTGGTCGTGTAAACTCGCGTGCACACCCCCCGCTTCTGCGGGCACGCTTCCATGTGGCGCGACTTCTCGCGATAGGCGCGCTTGGTGCGCGGCTTGCGGATCAACTGTTGTATCGTCGGCATTCGCCCGGTCCACGTTGCACCGCTCGCGCGAGCGGCAAGCGCCAAATCGAACACGCCGAGACGTCCCGTGGCCGGGGCGCTCAGCGCCAAGTGCCAGAGGACAACCGCTCTGCCCCGAGCAGCGCGGCCGTCATGGACCCTGAATTTCCTCTGCTTAAGGGACGACAGTGTTTAGGCGCCGCATCAAGCCCGGAAAACGCCGGCGAGGGCCCTACGACCTATCGTGAGAGTGCGCGGACCCTACAGGTCTCTGAAATAAAGGTCAACAGGTCGCCAGGACCCTGCGGCAGAAATTTTTGCGCCGCACCAGCCGGCATACGCCTGCCGGCGCCCCCCATGTGATTCTGACCGGCGCCCGGAGAAGTCCGGAGTATCGCTGGCGTGAAATCCTTGCCAAACTCGCGCACACAACCGGCGCGCAGGCGGAAAGCCCGATCGCGGCACGGAAATCGCTATCGCGGAGGCGTGTCATGCAGATTTTGCTGCCAACGGCCGAGAAAGTTGCAGCCGCGCTCAAGGCTTCCAACGGAACCGTCGCCGTCGCGGAATCCTCGGCTGGCGGCCTGATTTCGGCAGCCCTGCTCGCCGTTCCCGGCGCGTCCGCATACTTTCTTGGCGGCGCGGTGGTGTACACGCGGCAGGCGAGGGCGGCGCTCGTTGCCATCACGGATGCCGAGATGAAGGGCATCCGCTCCTCGAGCGAGCCTTATGCGGCGCTGCTCGCGAAGACCATCCGGGAGCGCCATGGCGCCACCTGGGGGCTTGCCGAGACGGGTGCCGCCGGACCCACGGGCAACCGCTATGGCGATGCCGCGGGACACACCTGCATCGCCATCGATGGCCCCGTCCGGCACGCGCTTACGCTGGAGACCGGCAACAGCGACCGGCAGAAGAACATGCGCGCCTTCGCACTCGAGGCGCTCGAGACGCTGCTCGCCGCCCTCGAGAACCGCAAGCGTTGAGGGCTGGCCACCGCCATCGTGTCGGTTGGTCCCTGCGCGGACCCTGCGCCGGCGGGTGCGCGATCCACGGCCCGTGGCCTGGGCGGGTCGCGGCGTGGTATCGGGTCGTCAGTAGAAACCATCAGCCAGTCACCCCGGCCCCATGCCCACTGATCGACCTGAACTCGCAAAGAACCGCGCCAACCATGTGCCGCTTTCCCCGGTGAGCTTCCTGAAGCGCGCCGCCACGTTCCTCGGCGAGCGAACGGCGGTCGTTCACGGCAGGCGTCGCCTGACCTATCGGGATCTCTATGCCCGCTCGCGCCGGCTGGCGCACGCACTCGCCAAGACCGGCATCCGACGGGGCGATACGGTTGCCATCGTTGCACCCAACGTTCCGGCGATGCTCGAAGCACACTACGGCGTGCCGATGCTCGGAGCGGTTCTCAATCCCATCAACACCCGCCTCGATGCGGCGACGATCGCCTTTTGCCTCGAGCACGGAGAGGCAAAGCTGTTGCTCGCGGATCGCGAGTTTCACGCAACGGTCGCACCGGCTCTCGAGAAGCTCGGCGCGCGGCGTCCGATTGTCGTTGACATCGCCGACGACGAGACAGCCGGCGCGCCGGCATTCGGGTCCGTCGAATACGAGGACTTCATCCGGTCGGGCGATCCGGACTTTACCTACCCCGGCGCGGAGGACGAATGGGAGTCGATCTGCCTCCTCTACACCTCGGGGACGACCGGCAACCCGAAGGGCGCCGTCTACAGCCACCGCGGCGCGCACTTAGGCGCCATCGCCAATGCGCTCACCTTCAAGCTCGACCACGACAGCCGCTATCTCTGGACGCTGCCGATGTTTCACTGCTCGGGCTGGACATACACCTGGGCGGTGACGGCGGCGGGCGGCATGCACGTTTGCCTGCGGCGCGTCGAGCCGAAGCGCATTTTCGACCTCTGCGCCGAGGAGCGCGTCACGCACATGTGCGGCGCGCCGATCGTGCTCAACATGCTCGTCCATGCCCCTGCCGCCGACAAGCGGACGCTCACGACCCGGCCAAAGGTGGCGACGGGCGGCGCGGCGCCGCCGGCGATCGTCATTCAGCGCATGGAGGAGCTGGGCTTCGAGGTCCTGCACCTCTACGGCACGACCGAAAGCTATGGTCCCTCGACCTACTGCGCCCACAAGAGCGAGTGGGACCTGGGCGACGTCGCGGCGCGCTACGCGCACATGGCCCGGCAGGGGATTCCCCTCGCCCTCGTCGAGGACATGATGGTGGCCGATCCCGAGACGCTTGCCGCATGCCCGCGCGACGGCGCAACCCTCGGCGAGATCATGCTGCGCGGCAACACCCTCATGAAGGGCTACCTCAAGAACGAGACGGCCACCGCCGAAGCCTTCGGTGGCGGCTTCTACCACTCCGGCGACCTCGCCGTCTGGCACGAGGACGGCTACATCGAGGTCAAGGACCGATCGAAGGACATCATCATCTCGGGCGGCGAGAACATCTCCTCGCTCGAGGTGGAGGAGGCTCTCTATCGCCATCCCGAGATCATGGAGGCGGCCGTTGTGGCGCGCCCCGACGAGAAATGGGGCGAGACGCCGTGCGCGTTCGTCACGCTGAAGCCTGGCGCCAAGCCGGTGACGGCCGAGGACATCATCGCCTACTGCCGCGAGCACATGGCCCGGTACAAGGTGCCGAAGACCGTCGTCTTCGGGCCGCTGCCGAAGACATCGACTGGGAAAATCCAGAAGTTTCTGCTGCGCGAGAAGGCGAAGACCCTGTAGGCAGGCGAACGCCTCGCAGGCGGCCGCGGGCGCGGCCGCCTGCCGTCATCCGCCGTTGCGGCTCTACTACTTTGTCTCCGATGGCTCCGCGTCGGCGGGCATGGCGACGTTGATCGCGAGAATTTTCCAGTCGCCCTCGGCGGGCAGCAGCCGCAGCCTGAAATTCACCCGGCGCGGTCGCGTCGCGAAGTAACCGTCAATGACAAGGATGCCTTCGTTATCGATGGCAGGCGCGGCGCTGTAGACCGGCCGCTGGGTGAGAACGGCGGAGATGTCGATTTGCCGGTCATGGAACGCCTTGAAGGTCTCCTTGAGCTGTTCCGGGCTGTACCTGGCCTGTAACTGGCGGGCCGAGCGCGCGTGCAGCACCGTGTAGTTGCCGGTTGCATTGGCGTCATTGAACGTCATTAAGTTTCGCTTGACGAGGCTTTCGACCGCATCTGCGCCCGGCACGCGCTGCGCCTTGGCCGGCAGGATGGCCAAGGCTCCGGCGATCAGCATCGCCGCGGCGAGAGCGAAGCCGCGGCTTTGTGAGGAGGGAGTCATGTGAACCTTTTTTGACTGACGGCGGCCTGACATTCTTTCGCTCGCGACACTACCTATTCGGTTGCTGCCATGACCAGCCCCATGAGGGTGAGCTGCCGGACGTGGCGGCGCCGGCATCACGTTGCCGCCCAAATCTCCCGTCATGCAGGACCGAGGAGGCGACCGATGAGACGCATCATGATGCCGGCTTTGCTTCTGTCGATCGCCGCCATCGGAATCGCAGAGGCGCAAACCTCGCGCCGGGACGGCATCGGCGAGTTCCTCGAGCGGACGGGATCGGCAAGCGTCGGCGATGCCGGCAAGGTTGCGCAGTCCGCGACACGGCCCCAACAACCGCCGTCTCCCCCCGGCCGGGGGACTGCCACCGGCGGCGCCTCGAACCAGCCGGCGCAGGAGTCAGCGGCCGATCCGCGCGAGAACGACGTCGCCTTCCAGCAGGCACAGCGCCTGATGAAGGCCATCGACGCCATCCTGCAGGACACGGCGCGCCACCGCGACGAGGCGCGCAAGCTGCCCCCCGAGCGGGACTTCCTTCTGAAGCCGATCTGGACGGAGACCCGGGAGGACCGCGAGAAGAAAATCCGCGATCTGCTCGATGCGGCCCTGGGAATCGTCACCGACGTTCCGATCGTCGACATCCAGAAGAAGATCGAGGCGCTCAGGAAAAACATCCGCGAGCTCGACGAGCGCATCGTGAAGCTGCGCGAAAAGCAGCTCGTTGCTCCGAAGGACGGCCTGCTGCCCGGCTACCTCACCGACACCGTCGACAGCCTCGCCAAGGACATCGAGGACGCGCGCAGGCGGATCGAGGCCAACCGGGCGGACATCGCCTCCGCGAAGGCCGAGGTGCGCGACGCGCTTGCGAAGAGCGGCATTCAGCTCGCCGCCGATCAGGTCGACCTGTTGCTCGACGGGGTTCTCTCCGGAGACCTCGTGCGGCTCGTTGCCGTCTTCAATTCGGCGAAGGCGATCGACGGCCAGCTCGGCCGCCTCCTGGCGCAGTCCGGCGAGAACATCGGCGCGGCCCGCAAGTACTTCGCCATGCATGCGGCGCTGTTCGCCATGCTGGTGCACGCGCAGGACAGCCTGATCGCCAAGATCGACAAGCAGTATCTGCCGAAGCTGGAGGCGATCACCAGGGACATCGCAGCCGCGCGCGCCAAGACCAACGAGCTGCTCAAGGCCGAGAACCGGCCCGACCAGCGTCGGGCCCTCGAAGCCAACCGCGAGAGCCAGAAGCTCGCCGAAGAAGCGGCGAGAGGCTATCGGCGCTACCTGCTCCAGCAACGCGAACAGGTCGCCAAGGCGCGCCAGAGGGCGACGCACGATCTGCGAATTGCCGACAACACGTTCGAGACGGTCGAAGCGAGCTTTCAGCTGCGCGCGTTGATGAAGGACAGCGCCGCCTCCT
>CAYWBX010000241.1:0-5784 GCA_964456015.1 uncultured Hyphomicrobiaceae bacterium
AGCCGCGCCTTGATCCACGCTATTTGGAGTTGCCGAACGTTTTTTTGCAGCCGCATCAGGGGAGTTCGACCATCGAGGCTCGCCGGGCCATGGGCGAAATCCTCCTGGCCGGCATCGACGCGGTTCAAAGCGGTCGCGCGGCTCCGAACCGCCTTGCCTGAGGCGCCGCGGTCGCACGCGCCTCGGGCAGGGCAGGCGAACCAGACCGGGTTGCGGCGGGGCTGCGTGCGACGGCGGGATGAGACGTCGAGGCTGAGGCGGCTTCCCGAGCCGTGACCTCCGATTGATGCGCGAGTGACGGCCCTGCCGCTGTCGGGCATTGGCGAAAACTTCTGGCGCAGCAGTCGTGGAAACTTTGACAGTGGCTCACTCCGGTAGCCCGGCTTTCGACAGGGCTTCGGCCCATCGGGCGAAATCCTGTCGCCGGCGGAGCGGCAGAAGATCGGCCGGATGGCAATGCCGCATCCTGGGGTTTAATTGTTGCATGCGGGTCGTCAAACGGCGCGCCTCATCGGGGCGGCCGGACAGTCACTTTGGCTGCTGTGGCGGCTCTGAGGGCCGTCAGATAGTCCGGTCGAACACGAAGGGCCGCTTCCGCGGCTTTCGAGACCTGATCATAGCGCCCCGCAAAGAGGCGGGCATGGCTCAAGACCGCCGAAACTTTGAAGCTCAGCGGATCTGACGGACTGAGCCGCAAGGCGCGCATGAGGTTTTCGTTCGCCAGATCGGGCTTGCCGAGAAGAATCCTGAGCCAACCACTCACATAGTGCGCTCTTCCCGAGTACGGATTGAAGAGCAACGCCTGTTCGATGAGACAGACGCCGCTGTCGACATCGCCGCTCATGGACGCAATCCCGTGGGCGGAATTCGACAGCACCTGGGCGTCGCCTGCCGCATCCGGGATCGGCGTCCTTGCGGTAGGTTCGGCTCGCTGGCCGCCACCATCACCCCGCGCCAAACTGTGCGCAAACGCGCTGGCCGATCGTTGGCGGCCTGCTAGACTTGATCATGACCCTTGCTGGAATGAGGTCTTCAGTCATGCAGAAGGCGTCGCGTCGCGGTCCCCGCTACAAGCACACGCTCGAGCCCACCGGATCCTACGAGACGATTTCCGTCGACAAACTCACGCCAATCATCGGCGCCGAGGTGACCGGCGTGGACCTCTCTGAAAAGCTCTCGATGGCCCAGCTTGCCGAGATCAAGCGCGCGCTCGCCGAGAACCTGGTCCTCTTCTTCCGCGATCAGGCATTGACGCCCGAGCAGCATCTGGCATTCGGCCGACTTTTCGGCGAGCTTCACGTGCATCCGGCCGCGCCGCACATCGAGGGGTATCCCGAGCTTCTGCGCATCCACGCCGACAAGGACAGCCCGCGCGCCAACGGTGAGGTCTGGCATTCGGATGTGTCCTGCGAGCCCGAGCCGCCCATGGGCTCGATCCTTCACATCACGCAATGTCCGCCAAGCGGCGGCGATACGCTATTCGCCAGCATGTACGCCGCCTACGAGGCCTTATCCGATCGCATGAAAGCCTATCTCGACGGATTGACGGCGGTCCACGATGGCGAACACGTTTTTCGCGGCACCTACGCCAACTACGGCGTCAAGGACAAGCCAAGCTACCCGCGGGCGGAGCATCCCGTCATCCGCACGCATCCGGTGACCGGGCGCAAGTGCCTGTTCGTCAACAGCGGTTTCACGACGCGCATCCTCGGAGTTCCGGCTGACGAGAGCGATGCGATCCTGCGCTATCTGTTCGAGCACGCCGCCAACCCGCTGTTCCAGTGTCGCTTCCGTTGGCGGCCCGGCTCGGTTGCCTTCTGGGACAATCGTTGCGTGCAGCACCGCGCCATGTGGGATTACTGGCCGCACACCCGGTCGGGCGCGCGCGTCACCGTGAAGGGCGACAAGCCGTATTGAGCCGGCGTGACCGCAGCCGCATGCAAGAACAAAAAAATCGCCAAGCCGGGGGCCCAGCTTGGCGACAACTGAGGTGAGCTCGTGCCGCGGCCTTACTTCTTCGGCGGCGTCACGCGCGTGTCGTAGCACTTGCCCTTCTTCCAGTAGTGATAGGCGCCGCAGGTGCCGGGCTTCTTGGCTTTGACCTTCTTCTTCGCCTTGGCCTTCTTGGCCTTCGGCTTGGCCTTCGCTTTGGCCTTCGCCTTCGGCTTCGCTTGTGCCTCGGCCTGGGCGAGCAGCGATCCCGATCCCGACGCAAGGTTCGTCACCACCGAGCCCATCCCGAGGGTGAGCGCCGCGGCAACGGCAAGTGCGGACAACAGCTTCATCTTTTCCTCCAGCCCTTCTTGACGGTTGCAGGCACGAGCTCGGCTCGCCCCACAACGCAATTCTGCCATGTTTATGTGCCGGCGCCAGGGGGCAGTTCGGCACTGTCGCCCGTCTGCAACGGCTCCGGAAAAAGCGATGATGGGCCATCAGTTGCCGGATGACCGCATCGAGGTTAAGGAACGGTACGTCTTCTATCGCGCGGCGGGCCGGCCCCGGCCAGCGGCGCCCGCGTTGGGGCGCCCGGTTGAGCCGTCCCTGGCCGCCTGCGACCGGCGGAAACGCAAAGACCGCTCGAAGCTCAGCGGTGCGTCAGCTGCGTGTCAATGAAGCCCGGCCGCCGCGCAGGAAAAAGGGGAAAAGTCGGCGCCTCTGGGGCACGGCGGCCGGCGGCGCCAGGATCGCCTCGGCTTCGAAAAAATCGAGTGCCGCGCCGCCGTCCGCTGTCGCGTATCCTGGTCCAAGGTTGCCGACGACGTCTGCTTTGATCCAAACCGCCAGAGTCCGAAAATGACCATCGCCGCCATCAGCATTATGCGCCCGCGCCCGGACATCTCCGCCGAGCAGTTCCGCCGCCACTGGATCGACCCCCACGGCGTTATGACCGCCGAGCTGCCGCGTCTGCGCCGCTACGTGCAGAGCCACTGCATCGAGCATCCGGCGGTGAACGAGCTCGCCCGGTCGCTGGGCATTGGCGGTTTCCCGGAGCTCTGGTTCGACAGCCTGGAGGATCGCCGGATCGCCTACACCTCCAAGCGCATCGCCGAGTGCAACGTCGACTCCGAGCACTTCATCGGGGCCGTCTGCCGGCTGGTGACCGAGCCCTTGGGACTTGCGACCGCGCCTCTCAAGGCTGCGCCGGGCGAGGCCAAGGCCATCCTGCTCGCCGTCGGAGAGGACGATGCGGCCTGGCCCGGCGAGGTCGAGCTCTTCCTCCGCGCGCTGCCGGGCGCGAGATCCGTGCTCGCGCACCGCCTTCTGGAGCAGGCCGCCGCCCCCAACAGTCGGATTCCGGAACTCAAGATTGCCGTGGCCGGCATCGCCGAGACGGTATTCGAGAGCGACGCGGCGCTCGCAGCGGCGAGCCTCGCCCTCACCGGCTGGCGCCGGCAGACGGCCGTTTTCGCCGTGGAGGACGTGATCTTCTGCTGACGGTCTTGCGTCGGCGAACGTCGCGCCCTGTCGCTGCCGGGCGCGCGGGGCGTTGTGCTAGGGTGCGACGGGCATGTCTCGAGTTCGATCTGAGGGGATTGCGGATGACGACCATTGACAGAAAGCCGGCGGGTGCTGCTCCGCGGACCCTGGCGCTCAATCCGAAGGACAACGTGATCATCGCGGTCGATGCGGTCCCGCAAGGCGTGACCGTTCGTGGGGTCTCGGCCTCAGCCCGCATTCCGAAGGGTCACAAGCTGGCGTCGGTCCGCATCGAGAAGGGCGCGCCGATCCTGAAATTCGGGCAGATCATCGGCTTCGCCAGCGAAGACATCGCGCCGGGCGCGCACGTTCACACGCACAATTGCCGCTTTGCCGCCTTCGATCGCGATTACGCCTTCGCCGAGGATGCGCGCAAGGAGGAGATCCTGCCCGTCGAGCAGCGCGCGACGTTCGAGGGCTTCCGCCGCGCCGGCGGCCGCGTTGGCACGCGCAATTACATCGGCATCATCACCAGCGTGAACTGCTCCGCCACCGTCGCGCGCTTCATTGCCGAGGCCGTCAACCGCTCGGACATGCTCAAGGATCATCCGACGATCGACGGCGTCATCCCGCTCGTTCACTCGACCGGCTGCGGCATCGACTCCGATGGCGAGACGTTCGAGGTTCTGAAGCGCACGACCTGGGGCTACGCCACGAACCCGAACATGGCGGGCGTCGTCGTCGTGGGTCTCGGCTGCGAGGGTTTCCAGATCGCGCGCATGAAAGATGCTTATGGCATCGTCGAGAGCGACACGTTCCGAACCTTGACCATCCAGGAGACCGGCGGCACGCGCAAGACGATCGCAGCCGGTGTTGAGGCCGTGCGCACCATGCTGCCCGTCGCCGGCAAGGCTCGCCGCGAGACCGTTCCCGCCTCCGAGCTCATGCTGGCGCTGCAGTGCGGTGGCTCCGACGGCTATTCCGGCATTACCGCCAACGTGGCACTCGGCCATGCCGTCGATATCCTGGTGCGCCATGGCGGCACGGCGGTTCTTTCGGAGACCCCCGAAATCTACGGCGCCGAGCATCTGCTGACGCGTCGCGCGCGCACGCGCGAGGTGGGTGAGAAGCTCGTCGAGATCATCAGGTGGTGGGAGGACTACACCGCCCGTGCGCGCATGAGCATGGACAACAATCCTTCGCCCGGGAACAAGGCGGGCGGGCTCACCACAATTCTCGAGAAATCCCTGGGCGCCGCGGCGAAAGGCGGCACGACGACGCTCAATGCCGTCTACCGCTACGCCGAGCCAATTCGCGAAAAGGGATTCGTCTACATGGATACGCCCGGCTACGATCCGGTTGCCGCAACGGGGCAGGTCGCCGGGGGGTGCAACGTGCTGGCATTCACCACGGGGCGCGGCTCGGCCTACGGTTGCAAGCCGACGCCCTCCTTCAAGCTCGCAACGAATTCTGACATCTACCGGCACATGATCGACGACATGGACATCAACTGCGGCGACATCGTCGACGGCGTCACGATCGAGGCGAAGGGACAGGAGATTTTCGACTTCATGCTGCGCGTCGCCTCGGGCGAGCGAACGAAGTCCGAGCTGCTCGGATACGGCGACGCAGAGTATGTGCCGTGGGTGATCGGCGCCACGATGTGAGCGGTGTCGCGGTCGCAAGGCCGGTTCGGGCGGAGCAAGCGCCGCTTCAGGTTTGATGGCTCGCGCAAAGCCGCCGGACTGCGGCAACCTTATCGGACCTGCGACTCGGGCTTGTCGTCGTCGAGATGGCGCGCCTCACCGGGCACCATGTGCGGAACGCCACGGCGTATGGGGTAGGCGAGCCGGGCGTTCCTTGAGACGAGCTCATGGCGCACGGGATCGTAGACGAGCGCCGCCCGCGTCACCGGGCACACGAGGGCCTCGAGAACGCGCGGATCGGTGCGTTCGCTTTCGCTGGTGCCGGCGGGCTCGCTTGTTTCGGCTGTGCTCATGGGCGTCAGCTTGCGCTTTAAGGCGCCGCTATTGCAGGCGATTTCCGGGATTGCCGGGACCCGACGCCGCGTCCATCTCCGCAAGCGACATCAGCATTTCAGCGCGCGCTGCCAGCGTCGGCGCCTCAAGCAGGGCTTGCTTTTCCTGCGCATCGAACGGGCTGGCGAGCGACAGCCAGTTGACGAGCTGCTCCGTCGGGGTCTCGGCGATGCGCTTCCAGTCGGCGGTCGCCTGTCGTCGACCGAGGAAGCGGCGCAGCGTCTCGATCAGTCTTTCGCGATCGACCTCGTCCTCCCCCTCCCCGCGCTTCAAGTCGTCGGCGAAGGGCGCATAGTCCGCCGAGAAGATGCGATAGGGTGTGGTCGCC
>CAYWBX010000242.1:0-5753 GCA_964456015.1 uncultured Hyphomicrobiaceae bacterium
GCTGCATAGGGCTGCGGATGCCGCTCGCTCGGCTTGTAATTGGCCTTGTATAGCTGGATTGCGTGCTCTGCGCCCTGCCCGTCGGTGAAGAACCATGCGAACGCGTAGGGCAGCCCAAAATGCGCCGCCACCTGGGCGCCGAAATCTGAGCTGCCGAGAACCCACACCTCCGGCGACGTATCTCCTTTGGGGTGAGCCCCAATCCGTCGAAAGGGATGACCCTCTCGCAGCGGTTCTCCCTTGAGCCACGCCAACAGGTCCATGACGTCCGAGGGGAACTCCTGCGGCCGCTGATCAGCGAGTGGATTGAGGGCGTATGCGGTCAGGCCGTCCGAGCCTGGAGCGCGACCGAGTCCGAGATCAATACGGCCGGGTGCGATCGCTTCGAGGACGCGAAACTGCTCGGCAACCTTGAGCGGCGCGTAGTGCGGGAGCATGACCCCCGCGCTGCCGACGCGAATGCGCTCGGTATGGGCCGCGATGGCCGCGACCAGGATCTCGGGGGCCGTCCCGACAATCGTATCGTTGTTATGGTGCTCTGAGACCCAGAATCGGTGATAGCCGAAGGCTTCACAGTGTTTCGCCAGCGCAATGGTGTTGCGGATTGCCTCGCCCTCGGGACGGCCGGCGCAGGCAACCGATTGATCCAGGACTGACAGCTTGAGCACTGGTGTCTTATCCCACTCCAAGAGGCAGGGCGAAGGCTAGCCTGCTTCGACCCGGCTCAAAAGACGAGCCGTCCGCTATGACGCATCCGTAACCAGGTCGAAGGAAATCGGATCGTCGGCAAGCGCATAATGACCAGTCATTAGCCATTTGAGGCATAGCTGAGCCGGATGCAAGTGAGGCGGAACAGGCGCGATGGCGACCGCAGGCTACATATTTTTCTGGTTGACGGCGCACCTGCTGGTCATCGCGGTTGGAACGGCAAGCCATTACTGGCACGCCTTCCTTGCGATGCCGGACAAAGTGATCGACGGTTACCGCTGGCGTGATCACGCGCTCAACAAGGCGCTGAATGAAGATTATTGCTGGTGGGCCGACTACGATGAGGGCGGGTTCTGGGAGTTCTACAGCCTCAAGAACTATCTGTTCCACGTCGTGCCGGCATCGCTTCTGCTCTTCTTGTTGGGATTGGCCTATTTTCCCGAGAGGCATGGCGTCGTTGCCAAGATCTGCGGGTTCGTCGGGCAGATCGGACTGAAACCGTTGTTCTGCAGTTGAAGCCGCGCTAAATCTGGCAGCGATCCGGACTTGTCCGTGCGGGGCGCGCAAGCCTTCACAGCGCATGACCGGATCCTCAATCGAAAGCGGCGCGCGGGCGGTATTGAATCATGTCGAAAGAGCTTGTTCAGCAACAGTTCGGCGCCAATGCCGCCGCCTATCTTACGTCGACGGTCCATGCCAAGGGCGCAAGCCTCGCGCGGCTCGTCGATCTCGTGAAGCCCGATCGAAGCTGGGTGGTTTTGGACGTAGCCACGGGCGCCGGCCACACCGCCGCCGCCTTCGCGCCCCATGTGGCGCGTGTCGTCGCCAGCGATCTGACGCCCGAGATGCTGGAACAGGCCCGGAAGCTTGCGTCCGAGAAGGGTCTCGCAAATATGGAGACTGCGATCGCGGACGCGGAGCAGCTGCCGTTTGCCGCGCAGACTTTCGATCTGGTGACGTGCCGCATCGCCCCTCATCATTTTCCGAATGTCGGCAAGTTCCTTGGCGAAGCCTTCCGAGTGCTGAAGCTCGGCGGCGTTTTGGCCCTGGTCGACAACGTCTCGCCGGACACCGAGACTAATCCGGGATTCTCGCCGGAGGAGCTCCATGAAGCCGCCGTCGCGTACAATGCATTTGAGAAGCTGCGGGACCCTTCCCATGCGCGCGCTCTGACGACCTCGGAGTGGCTTGATCTGATCGGAAAGGCAGGCTTCCGGCTGCGGCATGTCGAGCATGCTCCGAAGACCATGGACTTCGGGAACTGGGTCAAGACCATGAACGTCCCCTCCGACACCATCCCCCGATTGCGGGCGATGCTCGAGCAAGCGTCCCCGGCGTTAAGGTCTTTTCTCCGGCCGGCTGAGGTCGACGGCCGGCTTGGGTTCATGCTCGACGAACTCATCGCCATTGCGCAAAAGCCAGTCTGAACAAGGCTGGCGGCGCACGGGCAGGACGGCGGGCGCACCCTTGAAGCCGGCGGGCGCCGTCGCTATAAGCGCCGCAATTGGCAGGGCCGGATCGGAAGAACGAGTCGGCCGGGATGGCAGCCTCAATGTCTGACTGGTTGCTCCGTCCGCCATGGTCCGTTGCGCGCCGGCGAGCCTTAAGACGCGACGGTCGATCACGAGCACCTGGAGCTTTCCCAATGGCCATTGAGCGCACATTTTCCATCATCAAGCCTGACGCGACGCGGCGTAATCTCACCGGCGCCATCAACGCGGTGATCGAGAAAGCCGGTCTGCGCATTGTCGCGCAGAAGCGCGTCAGATGGACCCGCGCCCAGGCGGAGAAATTTTATGAGGAGCACAAGGGACGCCCCTTTTACGACGAGCTGTGCACCTTCATGACATCTGGCCCGATCGTCCTTCAGGTCCTCGAGGGCGATAATGCCATCGCCAAGTACCGGGAGGTGATGGGCGCGACGGATCCGAAAGAAGCGAAGGAGGGGACGATCCGCAAGCTCTTCGCCTTGTCCAAGGGGGAAAATTCGACGCATGGGTCCGACAGCCCGGCGGCCGCCGAGCGGGAAATTGCGATGAATTTCCGCCTCGACGAAATCGTCGGCTGAGACGCTGGCCGGCCGTCGTATCGTGAGAGAGCGCCGGGCCTTGCTTTGTTGGCCCGGCGCTCTTGTTCCAGGCCAGGCAGTAAGCCTTGATTGCGCCGCAAGAGGCGAGGATGAACGCGATCCCGGATCGTCAGCAGATCACCTGGGTCGCTGCGGCGAGTATCGCCGTTGCCATCGCGGTCATGGCGATAAAGTACCTCGCGTATTTGAAGACGGGCAGCGTTGCCCTCTACTCGGATGCTCTCGAGAGCATCGTCAATGTCATCACCGCGGTCGTTGCTCTGATCACCATCAGGATCAGCGCGCGCCCGGCCGACCGTCGTCACCAATTCGGCCACCACAAGGCGGAATACTTCTCGGCCGTTTTGGAAGGGGCGCTGATTATCGTCGCGGCGCTGCTCATTCTACGCGAGGCTTACGACGCCTTGCAGAAGCCGCGCACCCTCTCCGAGCCCGTCCTCGGAATCGCCATATCGTCTCTGGCGACTGCCCTCAACGCGGGATGGTCTATCTTCCTCATCGTCTGGGGGCGGCGCCACCGTTCCCCTGCCTTGGTCGCCGACGGCTGGCACATCATGACGGATGTGCTCACCAGCGTCGGTGTGCTGGTCGGTCTGGCCCTCGTTTGGCTGACCGGTTGGCTGCTGCTCGATCCGCTTTTGGCAGCGGCTGTGGCCGTGAACATCCTCTGGACGGGCTGGCGGCTGACGCGAGAGTCGATGAGCGGCCTGATGGACGAAGCTGTCGCGTCCGACATCAATCGGCAGATCAGACGTCTCATCAGCAGCAATGCCGACGGGGCGCTCGAGGTTCACGACCTGCGCACCCGCGCCGCAGGCCGGGCGGTGTTCATCGAATTCCACTTGGTCGTGCCGGGACAGATGAGCGTCGCTGAGGCGCACGCCATTTGCGACCGGCTCGAAGCGGTCCTTGGCCGCGAGATAAGCGGAGCGGAAATTCTCATTCACGTCGAGCCGGAGGGGGAGGCGCGCCACTCCGGCGTCTTGGTCCTGTAGCACCCGCCTCCCCGTCAGATTTCCCGGCACGGTTGGCGCGCGTCTCCCCACCCCAGCGGTGCAGGCGGGACTCGCGGCGAAAGCGCGCCTGCCCCATGGCATCGCTCCCCGATCCGTATAGGATTGCTGCTGGAGAACACGTCCGCAAGGCAGGCTCGCACCGTCTGGAGGAACCGATGGCTCAACCGATGCTCTTCACGCCCCTGACCATCAAAGGGGTCACTTTGAAGAACCGCATCGTGGTCGCGCCCATGCATCAGTACTCGGCTGAGCAGGGCTTTGTCACGGACTGGCACCTCATGAATGCCGGGAAGTATGCCGCAGGCGGCGCCGGCTTCGTCATGATGGAGAGCACCAAGGTTGCGCGGAACGGCTGCGGCACGGTCGGGGACACGGCGTTGTGGGACGACAGGTTTATCCCGGGTCTCAAACGGTGTGCCGATTTCATTCGCAAGCTCGGTGCGGTCCCCGGCATCCAGCTCGGGCATTCGGGGCGAAAGGCGCGCCTGACGCGGCCGTGGGAAGGCGGCAAGCCGCTCAAAGGCGATGAGCCCGAAATCTACGACTGGGAAGGTTGGGAGCTGGTGGCCCCGTCGGCGATCCCGCATACGCCCAACGCGCCGATCCCGCGCGCCCTGTCCCACAACGAGGTTCGCGATCTGGCGGCGAAATGGGGGCAAGCCGCCGCGCGCGCAGACCGTTGCGGTTTCGATATCGTGGAGATCCACGCCGCACATGGCTACCTGATCCACCAATTTCTCTCTCCGGCCTCGAACCAACGGACGGATGAGTACGGCGGCAGCGAGAAGAATCGGATGCGCTTCGCGATCGAGGTCGCCGAGAGTGTCCGAGCGAACTGGCCGGACCATAAGCCGCTGTTCATGAGGCTCTCGTGCGAGGACGACGCCGGCTGGGACCTGGATCAGAGCGTGCGCCTTGCAATCGAACTCAAGAAGAGGGGCGTCGACGTGATCGACTGCTCGTCCGGCGGAACGCTCGCGCATTCACCGATGGATGGTGTGCGCGCCAGGAAGTACGGCTATCAAGTGCCTTACGCCGAGCGCATCCGAAAGGATGCCGGGATCATGACCATGGCGGTCGGACATATCGTCCATGCCGATCAGGCCGAGGCCATCCTGCAGGCAGGTCGGGCCGACCTCGTCGCGCTTGCGCGGGAGATCATGTACAACCCCAATTGGCCGATGGATGCGGCGCAGAAGCTGGGTGCCGACCCTGACTTCAAGCTTGTGCCGCCGCCCTTGGCCTATTGGCTCGCCAAGCGCGCGAAGTCGGGCTTCGAAGGGAAGCCTTCGACTTACGCGCGCGGAATCACGGAGAGCGCCGGCTAGAGCACGGTCTGGCACCGGCGACGGGTTCGCCAAGAAAACGATCTCTGATCACGATCCAAGGCGATCACATGACAGACGACGAACTCAAACATGTGGCGGCAAGTCAAGGCCTCTTGCGGCTTACTGAGAGGCACATGGCACAGCTGGCTGCAGGCGCGCGCGCCAATGTGAAGTTGGTCGAGCAGTTGCCAAAGGACCTGCATTGGAGCGAGGAAAGCGCACTCGTCTTCCGTCTGCCTATCCCCGAGGAGCGCCGGAGATGAGCGAATTCGCGTACATGGGCCTCGTCGAGGCGGGGGAGCGAATTCGCGCGCGCAGGATTTCATCGGTTGAGCTCACGTCTGCACTGCTCGCGCGCATCGAGAATCTCCAGCCGCGCTTCCATGCCTTCATCAAAGTCGTGCCCGATGAGGCGCTCGCCGCCGCGCGAAAGGCCGATGCTGAGATCGCGAGGGGCGTCTGGAAGGGCCCGCTGCATGGCGTTCCGTACGCGTTGAAGGACATCATCGATTTTGCTGGGGTGCCAACCACCTGCCACTCCAAGATCCTGACCGACAACATCGCCACCGCCCATGCCGGCGTCACTGAGCGGCTCGAGGCTGCCGGCGGCGT
>CAYWBX010000243.1:0-5734 GCA_964456015.1 uncultured Hyphomicrobiaceae bacterium
TCCCCGCCTCCGCGGGGACGACAGGAAGAGAAAGACCTCAAGCGAACAGGGACACGACATGTCTACGCCCGAGACCAAGACCACGCCCGCCGGCATGCCGACGATGGCCCCGCCCGCGCAGCTCCCCGCCGTTGCGGGCGAGCCGCCCGTCGTCTCCTACAAGGACGCCGACGCCGAGGCCAAGGCGCGCATCGACAAGGCGCTGGCCGAGCTCAACCTCAAGGACAGCAACTCGGTCATCTTCTTCGGCGCGCGCGCGCAGGAGCAGCTCACCTCGATCTCGGAGAACATGCTGGAGGGCGTGCGCAACAAGGACACCGGCCCGGCCGGCGCGGCGCTCGGCGAGATGCTCTCGAAGCTGCGCGGCTTCAAGGTCGACGACCTCGACCCCAAGAACAAACCCGGCTTCTTCGGCCGCCTGCTCGGCTCGGCCAATCCGATCGCGCGCTTCGTGCAGCAGTACGAGGACGTGCGCAAGCAGATCGATTCGGTCTCGAACCGCCTCGACACGCACAAGAACAAGCTGATGGAAGACATCGTGAAGCTCGACCGGCTCTACGATGCCAACCTCGCCTACTACCACACGCTGGCCGACTACATCGCGGCCGGCGACGAGATGCTGCGGAAGCTCGACGGCGAGGTGATCCCGGCGTTGGCCAGGGCCGCCGAGGGCGCCGACATGCTGAAGTCGCAGGAATTGCGCGACATGCGCACGATGCGCGACGACTTGGAGCGCCGCGTGCACGACCTGAAGCTCACGCGCCAGGTGGCGATGCAGAGCCTGCCCTCGATCCGACTCGTGCAGGAGAACGACAAGAGCCTCGTCACCAAGATCAACTCGACGATGGCCAACACGATCCCGCTCTGGAAGCAGCAGCTCGCGCAGGCGGTGACGATCTACCGCGCGAGCGAGGCCGCGAAGACGGTGAAGGAGGCGACCGACCTCACCAACGAGCTGCTCAAGAAGAATGCCGACATGCTGCGCGACGCCAACGCGGCGACGCGCACCGAGGTGGAGCGCGGCATCGTCGACATCGAGGCGATCAAGCACGCGCACGCGCAGCTGATCGCCACGATCGAGGACAGCCTGCGCATCGCCGACGAGGGCAAGAAGAAGCGCGCCGAGGCGGAGAAGGAGCTGATCGGCCTCGAGGATTCCCTGAAAGCCTCGCTCCAGCAGGCCTCGGCCCGCGCGCAGGGCCTCGCCCCGCCGGCGCCGCCCAAGCCCTGACCCGACCGGAGCAGGTGACGGAAGCCCCCGCGGGCCCGTACACTTGCCGCAATCGCGACCCGCCGGCCGCCCGCACCGCGCCGGCTCTGAAGGAGTGCCACATGGGCCTGTTCGACAAGATCCGCGGCGAATTCATCGACATCATCGAGTGGACCGATTCGTCCAACGACACGATGGTGTACCGCTTCGAGCGGCACGGAAACGAGATCAAGTACGGCGCGAAGCTGACCGTGCGCGAGAGCCAGGTGGCGGTGTTCGTCAACGAAGGCCAGATCGCCGACGTGTTCCAGCCCGGCATGTACACGCTCGAGACGCAGAACGTGCCGATCCTCTCGACGTTGAAGGGCTGGAAATACGGCTTCAACAGCCCGTTCAAGGCCGAGGTCTATTTCGTCAACACGCGGCGCTTCACCGACATGAAATGGGGCACCAAGAACCCCATCATGATGCGCGACAAGGAATTCGGCATGGTGCGCCTGCGCGCCTTCGGCACCTACGAGGTGCGCGTGAAGGACGCGCCGACGTTCCTCAAAGAGATCGTGGGCACCGACGACAAATTCTCGACCGACGAGGTGTCGGAGCAGCTGCGCAACATCCTGGTCTCGAAGTTCACGAACCTGATCGGCAATTCCGGGATTCCGGTGCTCGACCTCGCCGGCAATTACGACCAGCTCGGCAAATTGCTCACCGACAAGATCGGCCCCGACTTCAACGAATACGGCCTCAACCTCACGAAGATCCTCGTCGAGAACATCTCGCTGCCGCCCGAGGTGGAGGCCGCGATCGACAAGCGCACGAGCATGGGCGTGGTGGGCGATCTCGGCAAATACGCGCAGTTCCAGGCCGCCGAATCGATCCCGGCCGCCGCCGCCAATCCGGGCGGCACGATGGGTGCCGCCATGGGCATCGGCATGGGTGCCGCGATGGGGCACCAGATGGCCAACGTGTTCCAGCCGCAGCAGCCGGCCGCCACGCCCGCGGCGCCGCCGCCGCTGCCGGGCGGCAAGAGCTTCTTCGTGGCCGTGAACGGCCAGCAGCAGGGGCCGTTCGACATGGGCGCGCTCTCGCAGCGCCAGCAGCAGGGCCAGCTCACCCGCGAGACGCTGGTGTGGGCGCAGGGCATGGCGAACTGGGCGCCGGCCGGCCAGGTGCCCGATCTCGCGTCGCTGTTCGCGAACGCGCCGCCGCCGCTGCCGCCGCAGTAGCGGAGCGCGGATCATGGCGGAGGTGCAGCAGGACCAGGGGCCCAAGGCACCGATCTCGGGCGATCAATTCCCGTGCGAGGCGTGCGGCGCGAAGCTGCGCTTCAAGCCCGGCTCGGACACGATCAAGTGCGACCATTGCGGCCACGCGAACCCGATTCCGAAGCGGCCGTGGACGCAGATCGAGGAGCAGGACCTCGAGCAGGGCCTCGAGAAGATCGAGAGCACGGCCGCGACCGAGGAGAAGCGCACGGTCAAATGCCAATCCTGCGCCGCCGAGTTCACGTTCGACCCGCACGTCCACGCCGCCGCGTGCCCGTTCTGCACGAGCCCCGTCGTGACCGAGACGCACACGGTGCGCGTGATCACGCCCGCGGCCCTGGTGCCGTTCGAACTCGACGACAAGGCCGCGCAGGGCGCTTTCCGCAAATGGCTCGGCAGCCTGTGGTTCGCGCCGAACGACCTCAAGAAATTCGCCGTCACCGACGGCAAGCTCTCGGGCATGTACGTGCCCTACTGGACCTACGACGCGCAGACCTACAGCGCCTACGACGGCCAGCGCGGCGACGCCTATTACGTGCCCTACACGGTGACCAAGACGGTCGACGGCAAGACCGTGACCGAGACGCACCAGAAGCGGGAGATCCGCTGGACGCGCGTCTCGGGCAACGTCGAACGCTTCTTCGACGACGTGCTCGTGGTCGCGAGCAAATCCCTGCCGAAGAAATACGCCGACCGGCTCGACACCTGGCGCCTCTCCTCGCTGCAGCCCTATCGCGCCGAATACATCGCCGGCTTCCGCAGCGAGGTCTATCAGGTCACGCTCAAGGAAGGCTTCCGCGAAGCCAAGGGACGCATGGAGGACCAGATCCGCTCCGACGTGCGCAGCGACATCGGCGGCGACGAGCAGCGCATCCACAACATCAGCACGCGCTGGGAAGACCTGCGCTACAAGCACATCCTGCTGCCGGTGTGGCTCGCCGCCTACCGCTATCGCGGCAAGGTGTATCAGATCCTGATCAACGGCCAGACCGGCGAGGTCGAGGGCGCACGGCCCTACAGCTGGATCAAGATCGCGCTCGCCGCGGCGGCGGCCGCCATCGTCATCGGCGTCGTCATCTGGCTGGTCGGCAAGGGGCGCTAGTCGACAAGCCCGATCGGCAAGGGTGAGTCAATTCGTCCAGTTTGCACTTCGCTCTCTTTCCGCGATGATGTGCTAGCGGCCCGGGAGCGGCGATGAACACCCGACAGCAACGCGATTTTCTGTTCAGCATTAAGCCGCAGTACGCCCATCAAATCTTGTCAGGGAACAAGACGGTCGAGTTACGCCGTCGATTTACCGCTTCGACTGCAGCGGGCTCATTTGCAATTATCTACTCGACTAGCCCCGAGCGTGCCATCGTTGGATGTGCGCGGATTAAAGGGGTCCAGCGCCTGCGCGTGGCGACAATAAAGAGTCTATACTTGGAAGAAGCTTGTATCCTTGCGGCCGACTTCAGAGAGTATTTCCGAGGTGTACGCTTCGGATATGCAATCTTTTTTTGCGATCCGTTTCGATTTACAACTAAACTCCGGGTATCGGAGCTGAAGCAAAGATATGGGTTCGTGCCTCCACAATCGTTTATGTACTTGTCGGCATCCGCCAATAAACTTCTGAGTGATGAGCGAATTCAAATTCCTCATCGACACAAATATCGTGATCGGGCTTGAGGATAACAAGCCGATTGCCAAATCCTTTTCCGAGTTCAGCCGACGCTGTGCTGAAAGCGGGATAACCCTTTACGTTCATCAGGCAAACTATGATGACGTTTCGCGCGATCCGGATGTTCTGCGTCGCAAGGTAACTCTTAGTAAGCTCGACAAGTTTGCAAAGCTGGCGGCAGTCCCGACCAGATATTTGGACGAACTGATTGCCAGATTGGCCATATCGCCGTCTCCGAATGACGAGGTCGATCTTCGTCTGCTTGCGGCGCTTCATGCGGGCGCGGTCGACTTTCTAGTTTCCGAAGATCTCAAGTTGCATAAGTTCGCTGGGCGCGTTGGCCTAAGCAGCAAAATCATGATCGTTACCGAGGCCGTCGAGTGGCTTCGGCAAACCTACGAGCCGAAGTACGTCAGCCTTCCATTCATTGTGCCGAAGAAAGCTTACGAGTTAGACCGCGGCGATCCGATATTCGAATCCATTCGCGGTGACTACCCTGAGTTCGACGACTGGTTCGACAAATGTGTCAAACAACACAGAGACTGCTGGGTAGTCGAGGTTCAGAAGAAACTTGCTGGCCTGATAATACGAAAAGACGAAACTCATTCGGAAGCCAAGACTAAGAACTTCGCACCAAAGATTCTCAAGATATGCACGTTCAAACTCGAAGACGAATTTCGTGGCCAGAAGTTTGGCGAGCAACTCCTAAAACAAGTTCTCTGGTTCGCTCAACGGAACAGCTATGGCCTCGTATACCTCACTGCATTACCCAAGCAACTTCACCTAATTGCGCTTCTCGAGTACTTCGGTTTCGAAGCGACTCAAACGAATTCACGGGGTGAAATCTACTTTGAGCGTGTCGTGCTGCATGGGGATCTTCCTGCAAACCAAGGTTTGAGCCCGCTCGACTTCTGTAAGAAATATTATCCACGGTTCGTGGATGCGGCGCATGTTGGCAAGTACTACATCCCCATTCGACCCGAATATCACAGCAAACTGTTTCCTGAAATTTCTTATGGAACCGATCTTCCTTTGCTTCCACGAGAGAAGTTTGGAGACGCAGTTGCCTATGGCTCTGTTGATGGCCGAATTCCCGGAAACTCAATAAGGAAAGTGTATCTTTGCCATGCGCCAACCAAATCACTTCGGGCGGGAGACATACTTCTCTTCTACATGTCAAAGAGCAACAGCTTGGCGCATTCGCAAAGCATTACAACACTGGGCGTCATCGAGAGAATCGGCGCCGCGGAATCGGTCCAGAAACTAGTCTCTCTTACCGCGAAGCGCTCGGTCTTCTCGGAAGTTGAGCTATCAGTCATGCTTGGGGAGCCGTCGAGGCCGCTGACTGTTATCGATTTCTTACTAGCGGGGCACTCAGACCCACCCATTGGACTAAATCAGCTTCGGTGCGACGGGGTCATAAAATCCCAACCCCCACAATCGATATCGGAGATTCCACACGTCGTTTACTTGCGACTTCGCAAACGGCTACGTCTGGGATACGAGCTTTGAAACGCCGTTCGTCCCGTCACTTTCGCACAAATTACGCCGCGCGCGGGATCACGTGGTCGTAGATCGCGAAGAAGTGGACGATGCTGC